>CAJVYE010000025.1 GCA_913009285.1 uncultured Nitrospirota bacterium
AGTCCTTGTAACAAGAAAAAAGGGAGGCAAAGGAAAAAAAGAGAGGGAGAGCGAGGACCTCTGAAAGGGAAAAATGCTTGACGTACGTACAGTTTTTCTGTAGTAATTGAAGCTGTGCCACTACCTCATTAGCATTCTTTGGTACTATCTTTACAAAGCACATAATAGAAAGAAGGGTGGAGGGAGAAGGAGAACAATACACGGGGAGGGGAAAAAACTTTCACAAGGGGGGAAGAAACTTGTTCATATCATCCCCAAAATAGATCTGGAAAAATCGATATAAAATAATGTATAATAGATTTTACCTTAAGATATATGAATTCTCAACTTTTAATGAGTCATGAGTTATAAGTTAATTTAAGGAGAATCTATTGGGTAAAAGAGGAAAGGTTATTCTGATAGGAGGAGGTCCTGGTGATCCAGACCTACTTACTATTAAGGGTAAGAAGTGTATTGAGAAGGCAGATGTTATCGTATATGACTATCTCGTAAGTGAAAGGCTACTGAAGTATGCAAGGGAGGATGCTTTAGTCATATATGTGGGAAAAAAAGGAGGGGAGCATACACTACCACAAGATAAGATTAACGATCTGATTGTAGATAAGGCAAAGGAAGGGAAGGTAGTTGCAAGATTAAAAGGTGGTGACCCCTTTATCTTTGGCCGCGGGGGTGAGGAGGCCGAGATACTTGCTGAACATGGTATATCCTTTGAGATAGTACCAGGAGTGACTGCGGCAATCTCTGTTCCTGCCTATGCAGGTATCCCGCTTACCCACCGGGATTTTACCTCAACGGTTGCATTTATCACAGGTCACGAAGACCCCACCAAGAAGAGGTCTAGCATAGCCTGGGATAAGATATCTACAGGTGTGGGTACTCTTGTATTCCTGATGGGGATCAAAAATCTCCATAATATAGTAGAGAATCTTGTAAAGAATGGGAGGGCGCCAGATACACCTGTTGCGATTGTAAGGTGGGGTACGACAAGTAATCAGGAGACGGTGGTTGGAAGTCTTAGCAATATAATCGATCTGGTGAAGGAGAGGAAGATAGCACCACCTGCGATTATAATTGTTGGTGATGTGATAAGCTTGAGGGAGAAACTGAACTGGTTTGAGGCTAAACCTCTCCTTGGGAAAAAGATAATTGTGACCAGGGCACGTGCTCAAGCAAGCGGTTTCGCCACACTTCTAGAGGGGTATGGTGCTATTCCTATCCAGTTTCCTACAATAGAGACAATACCGCCTAAGAGCTGGGATGGACTTGATAGCGCAATTGAGGGACTGGAGGGCTATGACTGGATAATATTCACAAGTGTAAATGGGGTAAGGAGTTTTCTGGAAAGGCTCCGTGTAAAGGATAAGGATATAAGGGATCTCAAGGGGATCAGGATATGTACCATTGGTCCTAAGACCGCTTATGAGATAGAGAGGTTGGGGCTAAGTGTAGATTTTGTCCCTTCTGAGTATCGGGCAGAGGCGGTTGTAGAGGGACTAAAGAAGAGGGGTATAAAGGGTAAGAGAGTACTCCTTCCAAGGGCTGCTGATGCCCGGGATGTATTACCTAATGAATTAAAGGAAATGGGAGTGGAATTAGAGGTAGTGGAAGCATACAGAACAGTAAAACCTTCGGAGAAGGCTAATGAGGTCAGGAGAGACCTGAAAGGGGGAGAGATAGATGTCATTACATTTACTTCCTCCTCTACAGTGAACAATTTTGTGGGGATGTTTGATAAGGAGGATCTCCCTAAATTGATTAATGGGGTTGTTATAGCGAGTATTGGCCCTGTTACTGCAAAGACGGCTGAGGAACTGGGGTTGAGATCTGATATTATCCCAAAGGATTATACAATAGAGGCATTGGCAGAGGCTATTAATGAATATTTTATATAGAAATCTATAGGGAGATAACAACATGGATGAAAAGAATGATAAAAAGTCACCACCTAAATTTATGTTCGAGATCGACAGGTCCATTGAGAATGGGACCTATTCTAACATCGTCAATATATCGCATACAAAGAATGAGTTTCTCTTGGATTTTGCCATCGTGCTTCCAGGAAAGAATGCAGCAAAGGTACTTTCACGTATTTTCATGAACCCTGCGCATGCAAAGCAATTTGTGGCAGCGATGGTGGATAATATCAAGAATTATGAGAGTGTTCATGGTGAGATAAAGACAGATATGAAAAAGCCTACAATTATAGGTTCTACACATACAGTGCATTAACACACTATATTTAGGGTTTTTTTGAAAAAAAGTTGAAATAGCAAAACCAAAACATAAAACATAGGATAATGGATAGAGGAATTAAATCCTAAATACTAATTAAACACGAAAAAAAATTTTAAGATATGGCATTTCCGATTAATCGTCCTCGCAGATTGAGAAAAAATGAGAACATTAGGAGACTGGTGAGGGAGACCACACTCTCGCTAGATGACCTTATATATCCCATCTTTGTCACATTTGGTAAGGGGGTTAAGGAAGAGATATCCTCTATGCCAGGGAATTACCGATATTCTGTTGACATGGTGGTGAAAGAAGTAAAGGAGGCAGAATCCCTTGGAATACCTGCTATCATCCTCTTTGGTATACCAGAGAAAAAGGATGAGGTTGGATCTGAGGCATACAATCCAAACGGGGTTATCCAAGAAGCTGTTCGGGCAATAAAGAAAGAGGCCTCTGAGATTTTGGTTATAACAGATGTCTGTATAGATGAGTATACCACTCATGGCCACTGCGGTCTTGTCGAGGGTAATGAGATAGTAAACGATCCTACGCTTAAACTCCTCTCCAAGATGGCACTGACGCACGTAGAGGCAGGTGCAGATATAGTAGCGCCATCTGATATGATGGATGGGAGAGTAGGAGCCATCAGGGGGATACTTGATAAAAAGGGTTATACACAGATCCCTATCATGTCCTATGCGGCAAAGTATGCCTCTGCCTTTTATGGCCCGTTCAGGGAGGCAGCAGACTCTTCCCCTAAATTCGGGGATCGTAAATCTTACCAGATGGATCCACCTAACAGTGATGAGGCAATAAGGGAGATAGAGCTTGATATAGAGGAGGGGGCAGACATAATCATGGTGAAGCCTGCCCTTCCCTATCTCGATATAATATATCGTGCAAGAGAGGAGTTTGATGTGCCGATAGCTGCATTTAATGTCAGTGGAGAGTTTGCAATGATCAAGGCAGCCTCAGACAAGGGGTGGATAGACGAGGAAAAGGCAATGATAGAGGCACTCATAAGCATTAAGAGGGCAGGTGCGGATATGATCCTTACATATTTTGCAATGAAGGTGGCAAAGATTCTTAAATAAAAATGGATACTCTTGATAAAAAGATATTGAACAGGATACAGACTGGGTTTCCAGTTGAAGAGAGACCCTTCCTTACAATTGGTAATGAGTTTGGCATTGGAGAGGAAGAGGCGCTTAGGAGGGTTAGAAGATTAAAAGAGGAGGGTATAATTCGGAGGATCGGGGCGAGTTTCGATTCCAGAAAACTTGGATTTGATAGTACCCTGGTAGCCATAAAGGTCCCGGAGGAAAGGATTGACGAGGTAGTCCTCTTGATAAATGAGTATAAAGAGGTAACCCATAATTATCTCAGAGATAACGATTATAATATCTGGTTTACCCTTATTGCCCCATCAGGGGAAAGGATCAAGGAGATCATAGAGGAGATATCATCAAAAAGTGGGATCACAGAGATACGAAACCTCCCTCTTACGAGGTTCTTTAAGGTAAATGTTGATCTCAATTTTAGGGATGATGGGGATTAAATTAATTTTTGATTTTCGAATGTCGATTTTCGATTTAAAAGAAGGTGAAGGGATATTTTCAGAAGAAAAAAATGATAGAAGAGATAGATAAAAGGATAATAAGGGAGCTGCAGGGGGATATACCTCTGGAAAAGAGCCCATTTGCGGTGATTGCAGGGCGTATTGGTATCTCTGAGGAAGAGCTATTGAAGAGGGCCAAGTCATACTTAGATAAAGGGTATATGCGGAAGTTTGGTGCTATACTCCTGCACAGAGAGGCAGGGTTCAAGGCAAATGGTATGGGGGTATGGGATGTCCCTGCCGGGGATGTACAGAGGGTCGGTGAGATCATGGCGTCCTTTTCAGAGGTCAGTCATTGCTATGAACGTCCATCCTTTGCTGATTGGCCATATAATCTCTTTACAATGATTCATAGTGAGAGTGAAGATGGGTGCCATGAGATAGCAGAGAGGATATCAAGGGCAACAGGGATAAAGAGATACAAACTGCTGTTCAGCACTAAGGAGTTTAAAAAGACAAGTATGGAGTATTTTTGAGGGGGAAAAGGGAATGAGTTTATTGGTTGTTGGATCTGTTGCATTCGATTCTGTAAAGACACCATTTGGAGAGGCAGAGGAGATATTGGGTGGATCAGCTACCTACTTCTCTGTATCGGCAAGCTATTTTACTGATGTCTGTATGGTGGCAGTAGTTGGGGAAGATTTTCCTGATGAGAATATAGAATTTTTGAAGAGCCACTCTATAGACGTGGAAGGGATAGAGAGGAAAAAGGGAAAGACCTTCAGATGGCGGGGAAGATATGACTACGATCTGAATGAGGCACACACTCTCGATACAGAGTTGAATGTCTTTGCTGATTTTATCCCTGATATACCGGAGAGATACAAGGATTGCGAATATGTATTCCTGGCAAATATAGATCCTGAACTTCAGCAGGAGGTCCTTTCCCAGGTCAAAAATCCCAAGCTCGTTGCCTGTGACACTATGAATTTCTGGATTGAAGGGAAATTGGAGGCACTAAAAGAGACACTCAGCAAAGTCAATATCTTGATTATAAACGATGCAGAGGCCAGGGAACTGGGAGGGGAAGCAAACATAGTAACAGCAGCAAAGAAGATTTTATCATTCGGCCCTGAAACCCTTGTCATCAAGAGAGGGGAATACGGTTCACTTATGTTTACAGATTCGTCTGTATTCTCGGCCCCCGCCTATCCATTGGAGTATGTGTACGATCCTACAGGTGCTGGAGATAGCTTTGCCGGGGGATTTATGGGCTATATAGCCAATGTTGGTAATGTTACAGAAGAGACAAAACGTCAGGGGATTATATTTGGAAGTACAATGGCATCCTTTAATGTGGAAGACTTTAGCTTGAATCGACTAAAAGGTCTTAACTATAGTAATATTGAAGAGAGGTTTAGATTCTTTAAGAAACTATCTCACTTTGACGATATATCGACTAACCAGTGACAAACCTGATATAATCCCAAATAATGCAATTGAAACCGTCATAATGCTTGAAATCAGCACCACAGGCGGCAAAAGCTTCAATAGCTTTGACCACAGAAATATTGGTTCTTTCGAAAAAAAGTTGAAATAACAGATATAAAGCATAGGTAGGATAGTGGATAGGTATTAAATCCTAAATTCGAAATCCTAAATACTAAACAATATCAAATGACAGAAATCCAAAATTCAAAACATTCTATATGCAATGTTTTGTTTAGTATTTTGATATTTGAATTTAGAATTTGTTTAGAATTTAGATATTAGGATTTAGGATTTAAATATTTTAGATAATAGAGTCCTATGAGCTTTTAACCTAAATTTTCAACTTAAACACGAAAGAACCATAACAATATATATCCCTATATGGCGAAGAGACAGGATTTAACAGGATGAGGGTAATAGGTGGATCGGCAAAGGGGAGGAGATTAAGCCAGTTCAGGGGACAGGATATACGGCCGACACCTGATATAGTGAGGGAGGCGCTATTTAATATTCTGGGGGAGGAGATTATAAATGCCTCCTTCCTGGACCTCTTTGCCGGCACCGGGGGTGTAGGTATAGAGGCATTGAGCAGGGGGGCCAGATTGGTCTACTTGGTTGATAATAGTATAAAGGCTAAGAGGATTATATACAATAATCTGAAACTATGTGGCTTCCTTTCTTCCCGGGTATATATACCTAAAGATTCAGCACTGGAGAAGCGTGGGCTTGTCCCCTCTGATAATTATACCCCTCCGGGATTCAGATTTGTCCGTGATAATGCCATTAAGGCCATACATGATCTCGATGCAATGGGAGAAAAATTCGACCTCATATTCATTGATCCCCCTTATAAATCCGACCTATATGAACAGACTCTCAATATCATATCCAAATCCTCTCTACTCGATGAAGAGGGCATAGTGATTGTAGAGCACTTTTTCAAGAGAGTGTTAAAGGATAGGTACGGTATGCTTGAATTGAACAAGACAACCAGGTTTGGCGACACAAGCCTATCATTTTGGAGGTTCGGGTAAAGTCCCCAGAGATGAAATATCTTTCAAATTTTTGTTCTGTATTTAATTATTGATTATTAGTGATCATGTTGATATAATAATTTTATATTTAGTTTAACTAAGGTGGATAGGAAATTTCTTATAGAATAGCTATATTTCCCTTGAAAATTTTAAGTTTTAAGATGTATATTACCTCTGAGAGAGGTAATTATACGTATGCATAAAATCACAAGAAATTAAGCATATAGGTTTTCCTAATTATCCTTTTTGGGTGAATGTAAATTATCCCCTACACCCTTTTATAATCCTTCACTGGAAAAGCTCGTAGGGTTGACATATTATAACCCAGTGCGTGAGTGCTGAGATTTTGTATTCAAAAAGACTTATGAATTATCCTATCATCATTCAAGGTGGACTAGGAGCTGGAGTTTCCAGCTGGCTTCTTGCCAAAACAGTTTCTCAAATGGGACAACTAGGTGTTGTTTCTGGCACAGCTCTTGATCTGATTCTGGCTAGATCTCTACAGACAGGTGATCATGGTGGGCATCTCTGGCGTGCAATGCAACATTTTCCTATTCCTGAAATGGCTCAAAGAATTTTTGATACATTTTTTATCCCTGGCGGAAAAAAGGATGAAGAGGCGTTTAAAAAAGTTCCAATGTTTAGTCAAAACCCTAATCGTTTTCTTCAAGAGCTTACAGTGGTTGCCAATTTTGTGGAAGTTTTTCTTGCTAAAGAAGGTCATAAAGGTGTGGTGGGAATTAACTTTCTTGAAAAGATCCAGATGCCAAACCTTTTTTCTCTTTATGGAGCGATGCTTGCGGGAGTGGATTATGTGCTTATGGGGGCGGGAATTCCCAGAGAAATTCCAGGTGTTTTAGCCACATTTGCTAATCATGAAGAAGCCTCATTGAAAATGTATGTAGAAGGCGCAGAGTCTGAGGATACTTATCGAATCCGATTTGATCCTAAAAAGTTAATTCAGAAAGTCTTGCCCGAATTAAAACTACCTAAATTCTTGGGTATCATTTCTTCGTTGCCTTTGGCTATGACTTTATTTAAAAAAGCGACCGGAAAAGTGGATGGATTTGTCATAGAAAGCCATACTGCTGGTGGACACAATGCTCCTCCAAGAGGAAAACTACATTTGAATGCAAAGGGCGAACCGCTCTATGGTGAAAAGGATAAAGTCAATCTTGAAAAGATAAAAAGGTTAGGTCTTCCTTTTTGGATAGCAGGCTCTTATGGCTCACATGAAAAGTTGAAGGAAGCAATAGCGTTAGGGGCAAAAGGAATTCAGGTAGGGACATCTTTTGCGTTTTCAAGGGAATCTGCTTTGTCGGAAGAAATTAAACAAAAACTCTTACAAAAAACAGTCAGAGGGGAAGGCAATGTGTTTACTGACCCAAAGGCTTCTCCAACAGGGTTTCCTTTTAAAGTCGTCTCGATGGAGGAGTCTATCTCAGAAGAAAAGGAATATCATGATAGGCCCAGAATCTGTGATTTAGGTTACCTCAGACATATCTATAAAAAGAAGAATGGTTCTTTAGGGTATCGTTGTCCATCTGAACCAATAGAAAACTACAAAAGAAAAGGAGGATCCCCTGAGGATGTGATAGGTCGAAAATGCCTTTGTAATGGATTAATGGCGAATATTGGTTTACCACAACTACAGAAAAACGGTTATATTGAAAAACCCCTTGTTACAGCTGGTGATGACTACAAATTTCTTGCACAATTTTTGAAAAACGGGGAATCAAGTTACTCTGCCAAGGATGTTATTAATTATCTTTTAGATTTGCCTTAAGAATCGCTCAAAAATAACTTCACATGTTCGCATCTCATCTTCTCCTTTTAACTATGATTCAGTGTTGTCCGGTTAGAAAATTGCATACTGAAAAATACAACGATATTAAGTGCCTAAAGTTAAATAAATAAATTCATTTGAATAAATCCCCCCTAGCCCCCCTTTTCCAAAGGGGGGAATTACTGCAAACCATCTTTCTAAATTCCCCCCCTTTGGAAAAGGGGGGCTAGGGGGGATTTGATTATCTACTTATTTACTCCCTTTGTTGAAAAATTATTCTTATGCAAAAACCTAACCGGACAACGCTGATATATAATAATTTAAAGGAGAAATGATTACATCTCGATAATTGCCACTATATGTTTTATCTTTTTATGTAACTCACAATCTTTTGCAAGACGATATAGAAAGCGACTTGCTGCCTTACTCACAGCAGAATAATTACTCCCGCCATACCTTTGTCCTGTCTCTTTTAATGTCAGACCGCAATAATTCAGAGTTAGAAAAATTATTGCCATCCAGGCTATATTATTATAAGTGGCCTTCTTTAGATCTTCTTCTTCAACTTTAAACTCATTACAAACGAGCTTTTCCAAATCAGCAATAGGTATCCTTGGCTTTATTGGCTTTATACCACTTAATTCCTTTGAAAAAAAATAGCCCCACTTATCGATAACCTTTTCTATCCATCTCTTACTCCCCAATATCCACCCTCCAACTGCCTTCTCTCCTGGATCCCTTTTATCTTTTATCCCTTCCAATATAAACCCAAATAAAGACAAAATCCATTTCCAATGTAATGTAAATGGCAGGTTAGACTTTCCCTTTAAATATACAGTAAGACTACTCCATTTGTAGTCCTCAGGTGATTTAGTCATCCTAGCTCTTAAAGGATTCAAATGGACATATCGGCTTATACTCCGGACGGCCATAAAATGATGAAAATTAGGGTGCAGTGAATGGTGTTAAAGAATGTTGTATTCAATCGTCCTCTGACTGTTTTGGGTGGATTATGAATCCTGTATTCTGAAGTTCTGTCTTATCGTCATATCCAAAGATACAGACAACGGATGGTATAATCTTTCTGAAGAATTCTGAGGTATCTGTAAGTCTTCTGCTGGCTCTTTAGCCGGGGTATCAGCCAGGCTGTCTTTTTCAAGTAATATAGCCTTCTGGCCTATAATCCCTCTAACCTGCCCTGGTTGCTCACCTTTACCAAAAATGAAGAGAAAGATTAGAAAGAGGAGAGGGCAAGCTGCCTTACCTTTATCCATATTTATAGTATTCTGATCATTAAAGGACGTCATTATATTATCTTAGGGCTCGCTCAAAAATATTCTTGACTCTACCCCTTTTGCATGGTTAAATAAGATGAATTTTTGATATTTTTATATCATATCATACCAAAAATTAGGGACTGAAAATAAATAAATTTTAGCTCACTTTAGGCATTTTTGAAAGCCCTTTAAATGAATTTTTGACGCAACCCAAAAACCACAGAGGATTTATTATGAATAGAACTTCCATATTTAAGCAGTTCATATCAATCACTTTAATATTTTCATTTGCCTCATTCCTGATCCTCTTTGACTATAGTATGGTTCTATACGCATTTGCGGCAGATAAAAAGGATATTAGCAAGACAATTAAAGAGGGAATCAGTCATTACAAAGACGGGAGATACAAGGAGGCGCTTGATAAATTGACCAGGGCAAAATCCCTGGACCAGAATAGCAGTGAGATATCGTTATATCTTGGTCTGACTTATCTGGGATTAAATGATACAGCCGGGGCAATAGAGGAATGGCAGAAATATACCCATATTGAGTCAGAAAATAGTAGAA
>CAJVYE010000026.1 GCA_913009285.1 uncultured Nitrospirota bacterium
GATTTCTTCGTAAATGAGAATGTGACTGTCCCTATTGTAGACAGAATCATCCATCGTTCTCATATCTTTATGATGGGAGGTGAGAGTTACAGGTTAAAAGAAAAGTTGAATTCGGCTTAATTTTTTTTGTCCTCAGGTGGGTATTTCTAATTGCCGAAAACTGGGTAATTCTATTTGCCATTGACACATTTACCTGCCACACATCATCAATAGTGCCATCATTGTTTATATCTAAAGATGCCTTAGCCTCAAAAAACTGATCATTGTTACCAGGCTGGGTTATTTCGTAGGTGTATTTATATTTTGAGTCTTTTACAAATCCTATATCGTCTAATATTTTAGAATATGCATTATTAGAAGAATAATATTCTAATTCTAGCCCCCAGATATGTTTCAGTATATATTTAGCTTCAACAGTATAGGCCCTTTCTTTAACTGTGTTATAAATAGGTATAGCTATTGAGGCCAAAATAGCTATAACCATCATGACAATGACTAGCTCAATAATAGTAAATCCTTTGTTTTCCCTAAATTTAATCATTTTTAAATTAAACACAGAGGATACAGAAGATATAAATTGATTCAAAACTAAAATAATAGAATGCTGGTCACTCTTTTGTTTTAAAATATTCTAAATATTCCTTCATTATCTCCTGATCCTTCTCTAATTCATCTACAATACCCTGAATCTCTTCTGTTTGTAGATTCTTCTCATTCATGATCTTTTTCAAAGAAGCTGTTTTATCAATAATCTTTCCATTTTGACCCTTTATATCGTCTATCCGTTCTCTAAACACCTTCAAGACGGTATTTAATTCGTCAATATATTCGATAAGATAATCCTTGTTTCTTATCTTTGCCTCAAAGGATAAATCACCTTCCTGCATTTGTTGTAAAGACTTCCTTAAGCGATAGAGAGGACCGAAAACCTTATGGGTTATAAATATCGAGTGAATACCGATTACGAGTGCTATAATAATAAGTGCTGGCCAGATCCTGGCATCTAGAGAGAAAAACTCCTTTGATGCCTCATACTTCTCAACCGTCAAGGCATCCTTGGAGAGAAGAGTTAAGGATGCAGGTAAAAATATAATAATAACCATTAACAGGACATAAAGGATGAGGTAGCCAATAACAAGTGAGGCAAACTTGATTTGATTTGGCTTGTCTATAAGATAAATTTTTCTTCTGCGGCTTGATTTGTTCATAAATCACCTATATTATTTATTACAATAGAAATATATATCCTTTGTTTGATATTGGCCATGCGTATAAATAGTCCGAATATTTAACGTGTATGTATTATGTTTCCTACACTATCTAACACAAACTAACACAAAGCGATCTCGTAAGAGTTTACGGTTAGAAATTGGAAATTAGAAATTGGAAATTTGTGTTATCGTAATAATTCACCACGGAAAGATACGGAATATTACTGGAATTTATTAATAGGACTTCATCTCACGATGAAGTTCCATTAATAAATCTCAGTGTAAATCCGTGAATATCCGTGGTAACGTATTATGCTTTTTAAGGATTAAAATTATGGCTGAACTATTACCTAATTTCCAATTTCCAATTTCAAACCGTGAACGGTTACAATTATTTATTAATAAGAGTACTAAATGCATTAAACCATACTTCTTTTGACCATTCCTTGGGACCTATGGCCTTATAAACAATCACACCATCCTTGCCTATAATAAAGGTTTCAGGGACACCTGTGAGTTGATACATCCTGGAAATCTTACCCTCTGGATCCAGGAGAACAGGAAAGGTCAACTCCAGTTTCTTCATATATGGCTCAACCGCAGATCTTCCGAGTTTATCTATATTGACCGTTAACATCTCAAAATTGTCATTTTTAAACCTCTGGTAGAGCTTTTCCATAGCAGGCATCTCTTCACTACAGGTTACACACCATGTGGCCCAGAAATTGAGTAATACGACCTTTCCTCTTAATTCAGATAGTGTTACATTAATCCCCTTTATATCTGGCAGGGTAAAATCTGGTGCTATATGACCGGTAGTAGGAGATGAGCTATGCTTAACCTTGTTCTTGTTATTGACATTAGGTCCTCTCTCTTTCTTTACATTAAAGACTACGATTAGTAACATAACTGTTACGAGTAATATTAAGGGAATAAATGTGGTTATACTCCTATTTTCTCTAATACTATCTATTTCTGAACTCATTTTTTCCTCCGAAAATCCTCCCTAACCCCCCTTTAATAAAGGAGGGAAGGAGATTAGGTTTTCCTTCTTCTTTGTGCAGTTGGCAGTATGGAGGTTTCATTTGCATTTTTTGGGTTAAAATGTCATACCCATTCCTATATGGATACTAAAATCAGGTGATGAGTCATCCAGTATATTCTCTGTAAGTCCAAATTGTAAAAGTGTACTATTGCCTATAAGATAATTAAGACCTATTAGAAAGTCCATTACATGATCATCAAGGAATGTAAGCCCACTTTGTGGAAATGGGGAGGTATTTCCCATAAGTTGAAGTAATACTGAAAATCGTTCGGTCAAGGAAAATTCTGCTGCTGTGGTATAGGAAAAGATTGGATCCATCTTCATACCCTTGAGGAAATCAGGATCACCAACAAATATTCCGTTTAAATTTAAATAATAAGAAGAACTTCCAAACGACTTTTCAAGTATTATACCTATTCCAAAATCTGCCTTTCCGCTCCCAAGCAATCTATCATCATCACCTGTTGGAAGCTTGATTGCATATCTGGTCGATACGGATGGCATATACTTAATCTCACTATTATAAATATGCCTTACCTTTGCAGTCAGTGCAATATCGCCCACACCACCATAAGGAGAATCCATTGAGATAAGTGTATCACCATTGCGTCTTAAAAGATAGGTAAAGTTATTTACACCATTTTGTTGACGTGACATTGGAGTAGTAGCATCTATAGATTTCTCAAAATCGAGTATAAAGCTGTCCAAGAATCCTTTATATAAAACATAGAAGGGTATCTCCATCCCTACCTCAAGATTATCACTTATTCCATAACTAAGATTCAAAGAAGTCCTTATTACCTCTACATCTACCACTGCCTTATATCTACTATTTTTTTCATCTACGATAAAGTTTTGAACAGCAGTATCCAACCTAAATCTCGAAGCACCTTTGGATAATGTCTGTACCCTGTCAGGTGTAAAGGAAAAAAAGAATAGATAGAGGGGAAAACTGTTTTTGTAAGTTATTGGCCCTTTCCCTATAGAATTCGACTTGGCATAGGAAGGTATTGCCATGGAAAACAAAAGAATTAGATTTAATAATAAAAGTAAAAGACTTTTACCTGTCATAAAATACGATACCTTACCTCCTACTTGGACTTGCTAAGTTCTATAAAAACGCTCGCTTTCTCCATCTCCTCATCAAATTTCTTCAGGATCGATTCAATAGCAGACATATTGAGTTTCAATTTCAGCCATGCCTCTGTGTTGATCCTTGGCACCTTTTGATTTCCACCAGAACCTGCTCCAATCGCACTACAGAGTATATCTGACACATGAACAATTGATACTATAATAGTATCTTCCTTTGCTAAAAGAGGATTATGATGGTAGGCTATCGTATGTGAAAAACTATGAGGAATATTCCACTCCTCAGCTATCCAGCTTCCTATCTCGGCGTGTGTAACTCCTAAAACAGATCTTTCAGCATCGATGATTAGAATATTTTCCTCCTCCACCTTTTTAAGTATTTTATTAAAGTCATCAGGTAGAAACTCATCTAAGACCACCTTACCGATATCATGTAATAACCCGGAGAGAAATGACTCTTCTTGCATCACAAAGCCCATTCTCTCTGCAATTATCTTGGTCGCTACACCACAGGCAATAGAATGTTCCCAGAACCGTTCCCTATCAAATCTCCCTTTTTCCTCTTTGTCAGAAAAGACATCAAAGATCGAAGTAGTCAGGATTATATTTTTTATGGTGTCAAATCCCAGGATAAGTATGGACTGTGTAATTGTATTAATTTTTCGTGGAAAGCCATAATACGCCGAATTTACTACCTTTAGTATATTAGTGGCCAACGCTTGATCAGATATAATAGCCTTCCCCAGATCGTTAGCAGTGGTACTTGGATCCTGCATCATGGATAATACCTGCATCATTACAGCAGGGAGTGTTGGCAAGTCTGTGATCCTCTTTACGATCTCTTGAACCCTATTCTTATCATCATCCAAATATCACCACCCACCTTCTATGGTACGCCCCAAAATAAATTCATATTACTGAGAATATATTTTGGGGCGAGCCCTTAACCCTTTAGTTTCTCCTTTAAATACCTCTTTGTCACTAACATCAATCCCTGCATGATTTCGTCATCCAGTACATCGGAAAACCTCTTCTCGACCACCTTATCTATCTCTTCCATACTCTCACTTATATCAGTAGATGTATTTGTTTTATCCTGCCCGGCTCCAGTATTTTTCTCTTTCTCTTTCTCAACATCACCCTTAAACATCTATTGCTCCCTCTAGTATACTAATATAATGATTTGCTATATTTCTATCAATATTATAATTATACCTATTGTCCTGATCCATATCTTCACCTGATCTTTCTCTCAGCAGCCTTATCAAATTCCTCTTCTTGTGATTGCTCAGCATAAGAGAGAATATATTTCCATTTTCTTTAACCTCGATAGATTTTTCTGTCAACCTCTTTATAAATGTCTCCAGGATTTTAGGATCAAACTGCCTACCAGAACATCTTATCATCTCAAATATTACTTCGCACATGGGAAGTTTCTCCCTATATGATCTCTTAGATGTCATAGCATCAAAGGAGTCAGAAACATTCACTATCTTGGCAATCTGGTGAATCTCATTGCCGGATTTCCCCTCAGGATACCCCTTACCATCCTCTCTTTCATGGTGCCAGAGCACTAAAGGATGTATCTCCTTGAACCAATTACCAAGGATTTTTACCCCATTCACCGGATGTTTCTTGATCTCATTATACTCCTCCTCTGTCAATTTTCCAGCCTTGTGCAGGGTACTCTCAGAGATGCTGATCATCCCTATATCATGAAGGATGGCTGTAATCCTGGCCTTTTTCACCTCCTTAGGATTTAATCCAAGGGCCTTGGCAATATATACAGAATAGATACTCACTCTATCCGAATGCCCTTTGGTATACTGATCCTTCGCCTCTGCCGTCCTTATTAGGGCAGCAATAGCCTCCAGTGCCTGTTGTTCAAGCCTTTTATATAGTTGTTCATTATATATGCTGGTTGCAAAAAGTCCAGATGTCTCTTTTGTCTTCTCATTTTCCTGAAGTTTCATGGCAAGTTTGCGATTCTTAGCCTGGAGATATAAATCTTCACTGGTAAGAATTACTTGTGTCATAAAGGTTCTTAAAGAATCTATATCCTTTCTAGTTATTACCTCCTTGGCCGCTATGACTAGCCCTTTACACCTCTCTTCCTCTGTAAAAGGAACAATGACAAGGGAGGTATCCTCCATCCCTATCTCCTTTAATATCTTCTTTTCACTCTCAGAGAGATCCGCAGGTAAATCTACCACACTGACATCTATAATTCCTGAGATATATTTTCCCCTAATAGTCTTTAAAATGATGCTTTCTTCCTCTAGGGAACTTAGAGATATCTCAGACCTTTTAGTCCTCCCGGAGATACTACCATCTATACCCCCTATCAGCAGGTTATTAACTTCATCATACACGTAAGCTGCTACTGGATTAAAGGCCATCTCAGAAATACAACGTACTATCAGTTTTAGATTCTCCTCACGAGGATCATCAAGTACAACATTTCGATGTATCCCCATGATAGCAGAATCAATTATCATAAAATCATTCAATCTCTCCTCAAGTAGATCTATCCCCTTCTCTTTATCAATAGAGGTCAATATAGCTTTATCTCCTTTTGCGGGAGAATGAATTATTACCCTGTTTCTTCCCATATGTTTTGCCTTATAAAGGGCATTATCTGCCCTCTTCAGCAAATCGTTTCCATTTTTTATTCCATCTCCAGGATATGTAGTTACGCCAATACTTACTGTTATATTTATTATCGGTTTGCTCCAATCTGAGAAAAAATAAGATTCGACTTTTTCCCTCAGCCTCTCTGCCATAATACCTGCACCATCTATATCTATCTGAGGGAGGATGAGGGCGAATTCCTCCCCACCATATCTAGCCGCGATATCAATATCTCTGATAGAATCCTTTAAAATACCGCTTAGTACTTGTAAAATCTCATCCCCTATCTGATGACCGTACATATCGTTAACATTCTTAAAATGATCAATATCAATCATGATGCAAGATAAGGAGAGATTAAACCTTACAGCACGGGAGAATTCTTCGGACAGACGTTTCTGGAAATAACGATAATTATAAAGTCCTGTCAGTCCATCGGTAATAGCCAATTTTTCGAGCTGAATATTAAGTTTTCTGATCCTCTCCTGCTCTGTTTCTAACAATTTATTCTTATTCTCACATTCAAACGTTGCTTCCTTGACCTTTAGCATGAGCTCTTCCCAGAGATTATCCTCCCTTTTCTTGATTTGCTGTTCCTGTATAGACAATCTGACTAATCTCCGCAATTCCTTGCTCTCAAATGGCTTGGAGAGATAATTGTTGACATCACCTTCTTTGAAGGCCTCAAGGACAATCTCCTGTGTCCCAAAACCGGTTATAAGAAGGGCGGCTATATAGTTTTTGACCTCTCTTGCCCTTTTGATGACCTCAATTCCATCTATACCTGGCATCCTGTAATCGGCGATGACAATATCGTAATCATTCTTCTCAATTAGTTCTATTGCCTGATAGCCATCACCAGTTATATCAATGTTATATCCATCAAGCTCCAGAAAGCTCTTGATGAGGTTTCTTACTTCAACCTCATCATCTACAACAATTGCTCTTAGTTCCTTCTTCATTTTAAACTCCCATAGATTTCCATATAACATATCAGACTGCGTTTTTGTAATATATTATTCTGAAAATCTATTTACGTCCCTATATTTATAACCAGACAAATATACACCATTTTTATCTGAATTGTCAATTACTATGCAACGAGTATATTTAGAGTTCTGCGAGCAGCACAATATGTTGTATGTCTGAGCTATAATTCACCTACATTCAGTATACCAGCATCCTAAAACCCCGGAATCGTAAATGCAACTGTTCGAAATAGCATCCAAAATTTATACTCAAGACACCTTGATTTTCATAAGATCCTCTGCTATTATGATCTCTCCGTCGAATATCCTTTTACACTGGCTTAGGATATTAATACTATCACATTGAGGATAAAAGTGAGTAAGAATCAACTTCTTGCAGTGAGATTCAGAGGCTATTCTCCCAGCCAAGTAGGGTGTCAGATGTCCTTCAACCTTCATCTCATTAGGAAAAGAGCATTCCAATACCAAGAGATCTGCATCTTCTGCTAAGGCTACTATGTTTCTGCAGTAATCTGTATCACCTGAAAAGACTATAGTTCCATTACCTGACTCTATTCTATACCCTACACTCTCCCGGATATGTGCCATAGGTTTAACAATAATATTAATGGCCCCATAAGAGATCCTTTCATCATTGATCTCCTTCAAGGTAAGACGATAAGAAGAAGGTTCTATCCACTCCCCATAAACATTTTTAAGTCTTCTGAAGAAGTCCTTAAATCCCATTCCTGCAACAATCTGAAGATCCTTCTCCCTGACAGCATCTCCATATTTGCAAGTAAAGAGAAAAGGTACTAAATCGGCAACATGATCAGGATGGATATGGCTGTAAAATATATAATCGATATCTTTATAGCTAATCCCTATCTGAATCAATTTCCCCAGCGTACCAGAACCGCTGTCAAAGAGTAGTACCTTTGTCCCGACCCTTATAACTAGTCCTGGGGAACCCCTCCTCTTTGATGGAACACATGTACCTGAACCCAGTATGATCAATTCCATACAACTTAGCTCCGCTAGCCGATCTTTTCCCCAAGCTTTCGAATTATCTTATCAGCGATCTCTTCTGATTTCACACGATAGGTGTTGTTTTTAATCTCCCTCTTGAATTTAACTATTAAATCTATTCTTATATCAGATGATGACAATTCAACCGATCCCATATCCTCTTCATTCATATCAGCATTACTTATAGATCGTTCACCTTTGGCAAGATTTTTTTTAAATCTAAACATTTTACTTAATCCTTTATCCTCTACTATTATAAAACGAACTCCATTCCTCTTTGATAATTTTCCAGCTATCCTTCTCCCTCTTAAAATATAATCTCTTAAGACCCACATCTGTGTACACATTAGACTTAAATTCCTGTTTAAAAGTTGCCAGTACAAATCCGTCATCCTGTGTAATTCTCAAATTCTTTATTACTATCCTTATATAATCATGTATACTATTATTTCTATCCCTATTTTTCATCCAATCTTCCCGGTCCATCTCCCCTGCTCTGAATCCTGTAGAATAGAGCGATATATACCTCTCAATATCCTTTCTCTCCCATGACTCCTTCCAATCCCAAACGATCCTCATTATCGCCCCATTATATTGTTCATCCTCCTGTAACATGTTTTCAACTACTTCTTCTGACATGGTTACATCAGACGACTTCTCTTCCCGGGTCTTTAATTCTCTCTTCCATTCTCCATTTTCACTTTCCATCGGCATAAGTATCTCTACATAGGATGCATCTTTAAGCTCTGCAATCCACGTATTATATCTCTCCTTTAACTTTTCTGCAAATATCCTGTTCCTTATCCCTTCCCTAACTTCATCTATTGATCTGGGAGCTGATTCCTTTTTCCCTTCAACCCTGATGATATGAAAACCATATTTTGTCCTGACCAGGTCACTCACTTCCCCCGTCTTCAGACTAAACGCTACCTTCTCGAGAGGGGCAACCATTGTACCCTTTTTGAAAAAGCCGAGGTCTCCACCACTAGATGCAGAAGGATCTTCAGAATGTATCTTTGCCAGTTCAATAAAGTCCTTACCCTCACGGATCTTCTTTAGGATCAAAAGTGCCTTTTCTCTGACCCTTTCCTCCTCTTCTATGCTCACGTCTTCATCACAGAGGAAGAGGATATGTCTTATATTCACTTCCTCTGGCATAAAAAAATAATTAAGATGCTTTTCATAATACTCTTTGATCTCATTATCATCAACGCGAATCCTTGACCTTACCTCGTAGTCCACTACCTTAGATAAGATGATCTGTTCTCTTAAATTTGTCCTATAATTATCCATCGTCTGTCCCTGTGCCTTCAAAAACTTCTCAAGCATCTTATCTGTCAGAGAATTCCTATCCTTAATATCTTCAAGCGCTGTATGAATATCCTCATCAGTAACCTTTATACCAATCTCCTTTGCATGTTGTAACTTAAGCCTATCTGCAATTATCGAATTTATGGCTATTTTTTCTATATCCTCAATCTTTATATCATTTTTCTCTGCCCTAATCTTTTCAGTGATTAAAAGGGCCCTTTCCTGTAACTCACTCAAGGTAATAATATCTCCTTTTACCTTTGCCGCAATTCTATCAACAATTTCACTTCTACCCTGGGAAGAGAAGAGGAGACTGATAGTAATAGATACAACGATAATTTTGGTAATATATAGTAAGCAGTAGACAGTAGGCAGTAGGCAGTAGGCAGCATTCCATCTTCCAATCGGCCAAATATGACCCGAATTTGAGCGCGAAAACAGCAAATTTGTTTTTTGAAGATCGGAAGAGCGTCGTGTAGGGAAAGAGTGG
>CAJVYE010000027.1 GCA_913009285.1 uncultured Nitrospirota bacterium
TCATGTACGAAACGAGTATGTGTTGATATGAGTTACCAGTTATAGGATCTGGTATGTGAACATATTGCAGTATTAGAGCTACCTTCAATTTCTGACATATTATCCTCTTTTTCTATCTATGTTTTTTTTTTTTCAAGCAGAAGACGGCATACGAGATAAAGGAATGTGACTGGAGTTCAGACGTGTGCTCTTCCGATCTCCTTTCTTGCATCCAGAGATCATCGCCCCATTTGTAATTATCAATATTGTAAACCACAGAGGCGGTCTTTGGGCGTATTTCAGTATAATAGGCATAAGGATCTGATTTTATATAAATATCATTATTTTTTGCCTTGATTTCATATTTATAGATATCTCCTTTTTTAAAATCAGGAATAAATATCTCCCACACCCCTGACTCCCCTAATACACGCATAGGATGTCTTCTCCCATCCCAATTATTAAAATCTCCGATAACGCTAACTCTTATTGCATTAGGTGCCCATACAGCAAAATGTACGCCTTCTATCTCATCTGTCGTCATGATATGGGCGCCAAGCTTGTCGTAGATATTGTGGTGATTACCTTCAGCAAATAAATGAAGATCATAATCAGTTAATATCTGTGTAAAACTAAAAGGATCATACATAATCCGAACATTCTTCTCATTAAAGGTGACTTTAAGTTTATATGGGAAAAACTTTTTCCGTCTCCAGAATACCGCCTCGAAAAGACCATTATGGTCAATTTCCTGCATAGGATACTCTTTAGAAGAAGGGCGAACACTAGATTTGCCTCTCCGGCGGGGGGGTGTTTCGATGATCTCTACCTTTTTTGCCTCAGGTTGAAAGGTTCTGATTACAACACCTGTCTTTTCTTGTATCTTTACCTTGTGAGATCCTAATACCTCAAAAGGATTGTGATGCTCTGAATTGATTATCTTATCAATCTCTTTCTTTGATATAGTTGGTTCCATTGTAATAAATCAGGCGAAGGGCTAAAGGCTAAAGGCTAAAGGCTAAAGGCTAAAGGCTAAAGGCTAAAGGCTAAAGGCTAAAGGCTAAAGGCTAAAGGCTAAAGGCGAAGGGCGAAGGGCTAAAGGCTAAGGGATAAACATTTATAAGAACTTAGCTCCGCTTCGCTCCGCATGAAATAACCCTTATATTTCAATAAGTTGTAGAATTTCCGAGACGTTTAAGTTGCAAATCTGAAACTTTCTTCGCCCTTAGCCTTTTTAGCCCTTAGCCTTTAGCCTTTAGCCTTTTTAGCCCTTCGCCTTTCGCCTTTAGCCCTTAGCCTTTCATATCTCCGTTATCTCCAGTTTTATACCAATCTCTTTCGTCTTTTTCCCTTTGAGTCCTATTTTCCAGTGGGAAAAGATGGCCGAGCCCTGATACGTCTTCTCAAAACCGCTCTCTGATTGTGAGACAGTTTCTATAGGAAAATACCATATTGCTGTGGGTTCTCCAAAGGATAAAGATATCTGGAATCTATTGTATTCATCCTTCATTCCAAAGCCTTTTACACCGGCTATCTCTCCACTATTATTCAATCTATTTTCCTTTAACTCGATCCCGGGAATATTATAGTATCTCTTGGAATCATTCCCAGCAAGTAAGGTAAAGTTAAATTCGACACCAAACCATAATTGTAGTTCCTTAGTGTATCTGTTCTCTATACGATAAACAGAATTTATAACAGCACCCTTCTGTGAGAAGAAAAAGCTCTTACTAACCCCTATTTCCCTATAAGTTTCATTATCAAGTATCTGTCCAAGACGTTTCAAGGTAAGTCTTATCCCTTTGCCATTTACTTTGGAATCATCCTCATCAGCTATCTCATAGGTATTTTTTATGAAGTCCCCCACCTCAGGGTAACTGCATCTCATGAAATTTTGGAATGTAGTACCATCCCCAAGGAAATGATCCAAAAATGATCGGCGCAGATACCGGTCATAAGACAATATATTCTCCAGGCCTTTCTCTTTTGTCTTAACAACATCATGTATAGATTTGGGTTGGGTTTCATTGTTGTGAGAATCTTTATTCGTTAGCTTTATCTTATGATGATATACCTCTTCCCTCCGCGTTAAGGTATTACATAGGTTAAAGCATTTAGGTCTATAGTCGAGCTCAAAAATCGAACCCCCATAATCCGGATCAATATATGCATTTATCTCCCGTCCGGTAATTAGTATCTCATCCCGGTTATCAGCGTCAATATCTATCTTTTCCATCATAATCCAATCTTTATCTTTGTAGGATTTCTTATCGGCAATATTTTCTGCCTTGATCAGGTGTTCATACACTGCATGACGAAGGTAGTTCAGATATATCCCTCCAAAGAGACCGTGCCAGTATGCACAGTTGCACTGTCCACGGTATAGCTCCACAAGAGCAGGATCAGGTCTATAAGATCCGGCTTGATCCTCTTTATTGGTTATTCTTGGACTGATAATAGGGAGATTCCTTATCTTTTTACTTACATAGAGCATCTTTTTATGCATCTGATTGCTTTCAGGATATTTTGATAGAAAGTTGTCCCAAAGACCTCCCCTTATAAAGGGTTTCAACCTCTCCCTCATCCCCTTATCCTCAAGATCTTTAAGCGCCTCCTCATACTTTATTCCAGCCTGTGCAGGCAATGACCATTCCATCATCTCTTCATATGATGCCATGGGGAGATAAATCTTTCCTAATGGAGGATATTTCTCTATATATTCACTGAAGGTCAACATCTCGATCCAATCTGAGTTCTCCTTTATGGCCCTGAAAAAGCCCTCCAGCCATCCCTCATCATAGACCCATTTGTGCGTACCAGGCCATATCCCGAATTTCTCTCCATCATCCGCATAGGTAATACCATCAAAATGATAATCTGCTGCACTTTTTTTGATATATTCTATTGTCTCTTGAGGAGGTTTAAATGGTATAGAATATCTAAGGAACTTATCTATAGGAAAGATAGATACAGGATGTCCTTCCTTCTCTGTTATGTAATATCCAAACATATCTTTATGATCCAACCCGGCATAGAAGAAGTGGGTATCATCGAGTACAGTATATCTCATACCTGAGATGTGAATAATCTTTGGTAGATTTGGTGTCCATACCCTTTCTGCCAGCCAGATTCCTTTTGTATCATAATTGAATCTCTCCTTTATGAAATCCGTCATCATTTTTATCTGACCAATGGAATCCTCTTCCGGGAGTGTAGAAAGCAGGGGCTCATAGAAACCACCACTTAATATCTCCACCTGTCTTCTTTCAATCATTCTCCTTATTTTATCAAAATACTCTACATTCTCCTTCTCGATCCATTCCAGTAGAGGTCCTGAATAGTGGAGGGATATCCGGATCTCCGGATACCTCTCGAGGATATTTATAAAGGGGAGGTAACCATTATTAAAGGTCTCTTTAAATATATGATCGAAGTTTCCTACTGGTTGGTGATTGTGAATTCCAAACATAAAAATGATTTTTTTCATAAAAACTTAATCCCAATTAGAGTGATATAAATAATTCTGTAACCGTTCATGGTTTGAAATTTGAAATTGGAAATTAGAAAAAAATCAAAATACCAAATAGTAATTGAAAAACTTGGTCCAAAGTTGAATGCGTTTATCAACAGCACAAAAATATAATAACATCAATTTCTAATTTCCAATTTCAAATTTCAGTGTTCTGTGAACACTTATCTTTTTAGTTATGAGTCATTAATTATAAGTTATAAGTTAAATTATGCACTCCACATAGTATTCTCAAAGTCCTCATCAGGTACAGTGAAGGATATGTAACGGTGTCTAGGGTATCTATCAATCTCCCGCCCATATTTTTTGAGTTCAATTCCAAAGTTTATCTCTTCACCCTTCTCCAGTCCTAGTTCCTTAAAAGGAACAGAGAACTCTATTATACTCTTTATCTCTATAGTATAGAACTCCTTGATTTTTCTGTACTCTGTACTGTCATCCCTCTTATAAAGTATGAAGGTCCTCTTCTCATCTTCTCTGAATCTATAGGGGAAAATTATCTTATACTCCTTTTTATTCAAGACATGAAATACCACCTCTACTCCTTCAACCTCTACCTCCTCTTCTTTCTTATATGGGTCAAGTCTAATGAAGATCTTTTCCAGATTAAATCCATAGTATATTCTGGATATATACCCTTCCCCTCTATACATAGATGTACCAACTGTTTTTACTATGTAACAGCCTGCCCCAAGCCACTCAAAATAGTTGGTATCTGTCCCATCTAACTGGGGTGAGATAAAACTTATTGGTTCACTATATGGCTGGTCTTCTTCAGTTGTGATGATCGGAATATTGAGATAGCCTGGGAGATCAACATTCATGATATTATAGACCTTTTTTAAGTGGGCCCTGAAGAGGTGGTCGAAATCATCATCATTTTCACTGGAAAAATCTTTCCCATACCACCAGAACCAATCGCTTCCCTCAGCAGTATATATCTCTTCCCATGCCGATTTTATTTTATCCTCTGGTATTCCTTTATTGTTGTTTATATATTCTGATAAAAAGTCTCTGGTCCGCTTGAGATAATCCCATCCCTTATTATCCTCATCAGATCCGATCCATATCTTGAAGTTGTGATTTATCCATGAGCCGGGATATAGATTCTCTATAACCCTTTCAGGAGGAAAATTTTCTATGTATTCACTGATCCTGACTGTCTTATACTCGTTAGCCTCTGATAGCTTTTGATAAAGGAGTGTGAGGAATGATTCTCCTCCATCCGGATAATTCTCCCATGGATTCTCCCCATCAAGGATGATAGATATTAAAGGGGCCCTCTTTGTATCAGATATATCCCTCTGTATCTTCTTCAGACGGTTCACAAAATCATTAAGGGAATCCTCCGGTGTATTCATACAGTATGTAAAACCTATCAGATCAGATATCTCTCTATCCCGGAAGACAATATTTATCTCACTCTCTCCCTTTTTGGCTATATAGGGTTGGTAAAGAAGATTTATCCTTGAATCACCAGGGAGAGAATTAATAAGTATCCCTTCATCAGTGGCGATCCAGTTTATTCCATACTTTTTCAGAATCGGGATCAATTCAGGGGAGACCGAACCCTCTGATGGCCACAGTCCAGCCGGTTTTTTACCGAATATCTCTTTATGGAGCTCGATAGCTCTATTTATCTGGGCCTCAGCATCCTCACTATGATGAAACCTCTCAGGTAGAATCGCCTCTGGCATACATTGCTTCGCACTATCTGTATCGCAAAGGAGGGGTAATATAGGATGATAGAAAGGACTGGTAGTAAGTTCTATTTGTCCCCTCTCCTCGATCTGTTTATATAGAGGGATTATCTCCTTTATTATTTCTACCTGCATAGCTATAATGTATCTCTTCTCCTCTTCTGTAAATGATTTTCCCTTCTCTATCAGTTCCTTCAGACCCTCCTTTTTCTTGATTGCCCTGTAGCCGAACCATGCGAGATTAAACCAGACCTGAAGATCGAGATATTCCTGGGTGGAGAATCCTTTGATGAAATAATCTATTTCATCATCTTTAGGGGAATTCATTCCCCTTTTCCTGAGGAGATCCCAGTATCTCTTATATGGTTTGATCATGGTCCCCCAGTTTGCCATAAAGAACCTGGTTAATATAAATCCTTTTTCCAGTGGAGATAGTTCTGATGCCGGCTTGAGGGTATGCTCTAGAAAGATATCAGATGCCTTCCCTTCTGCATATTCCCTTAACTGGGTAAGGAATGATGGGACAAGGTTGAAGGTCTGATAGATATTCGGGAAGTCCTCGAGGAGAGATACCATATCGAAGTACCCTTTAATGCCGTTCATACGGACCCATGGCAAGGTATATTTTTCTGTTATCGGGTCCTTATATAATGGCTGATGCATGTGCCAGTAAAAGGCAATATTTAGAGGATTCATTCCAGTACCATATTTTTAGGGATAACCACTATACCAGATTTAGTTACATGGAATTTTTTCCTATCCTTCTTTAGGTCGTATCCTATCTCCATCCCAGGTGGTATTTTAACATATTTATCTATAATAGCCCTTTTTATCTTAGCATATCTCCCTACATTCACACCGTCGAAAAGGATCGATTCAGTGACATAAGAATAACTATTTATCCTTACCATAGGAGAGAGAACTGATCTGTTTATCTGCCCTCCACTTATAATACATCCCTCTGACACAAGGGAGTCAGTGGCGATGCCCATACGATATTTAGGCCTATCTGCAAAGACAAACTTGGCTGGGGGGAGAGTAAGGTAATTGGTCCTTAAGGGCCACTCACTGTTATAGAGATCAAAGAGAGGGGAGACAGAGACAAGATCCATATTTGCCTGCCAGTAGGCATTAATATTCCCTATATCCCGCCAGTATTGCCTTTCATACTTTACAGAGCCATTGATAGTATTTTTTGTGAAATCATAGGCATAGAGTTTATATTTTTTGAACATTCCTGTAATGATATCCTTTCCAAAGTCATGGGCTGTCTCCTTCTTTGCATCCCTCTGCAATTCCTCAATTATTGTCTTCTTATTAAATATATAGTTTCCCATAGAGACCAATGCCTTATTAGGATTTTTCGGAAGCGGTGCAGGGTTTTCAGGTTTCTCCTCGAAATCTATTACCCTGCGATT
The DNA here is from genome assembly GCA_913009285.1 of uncultured Nitrospirota bacterium. Lineage (GTDB taxonomy): Bacteria > Nitrospinota > Nitrospinia > SZUA-224 > SZUA-224 > SZUA-224. Next base: position 6,627 of record CAJVYE010000027.1, read on the forward strand.
ATTATCTGTCTTGATAACACCAAAGGATCTTGCCTCATCTATAGGCTTAGGTATAGCAGCGATTGTAAGATCCGCCTTTTTCCTGTTGTGAAAATTGAGCATCTGACGCACATCCATCTTGTATATATGATCTCCTCCAAACACAAAGATATAATCTGGATTCTCATCAATTATAATATTAAGGTTCTGATATATGGCATCGGCTGTCCCCTTATACCAATCTCTCCCCCTCTTCATCTGCGCTGGGACTGTATCGATATACTGGCCAAGCTTGGATGACAAATGCCATGCCTGGGATATATGATTATTCAACGACTCAGATTTAAACTGCGTCAATACCTTTATTTTGAAGAATCCAGAGTTGATGAAGTTGTTCAGGACAAAATCGATAATCCTGTAACGTCCCCCAAAAGGTACAGCAGGTTTTGCTCTTTCCTTGGTAAGGGGATATAATCTCTTTCCTTCCCCTCCCGCCAAGATCATGACTAATGACTTTGTCATAAGAATTTAACTTTCTCTTTTTAACTTCCTCTTAATAATTTATAACAGATCTAAAGTATTCTTTGTGGTTAGGATTCACTCAAAGATAATTTCACATTTTCGCATCCCATCTTCGGGTCATCTTTGATCGATCCTCACTCTCAAAATCCTCGATATAGCGCTACTATTACTTACTGCGGTTTTGCTCCCTCAGATCGACCAAATCTGACCCAAATCTGGGCGCGAAGAATGTGAAATTATCTTTGAGTGAGTCCTTAGCCGGTCACTTTTTAATCAATATAACAATTATAATTTTTTATACACAGAAAGTAAAGATTATTTTCCTCTTGCCATATCAAAGATATCATAGTATAAATGCTCAACAGAATAAGGTGTTAGAGAAAAGGGAAGAGAAAGACTATGGATGAAATAGAATCTGTACCAAGCAGAGTTCCAGAGGAAGATGAGAAGAGGGGGAAGAAAGGTGTCTATATCCATATTTTCCTCTTTATTGCCACATTATGCACAACCTTTATTGCAGGGAATAGACTATTCCCTACAGTGGCACAGGGGGCTCTTTTCTCGTTTACCCTTATCCTCATTCTTGGAACTCATGAACTCGGTCACTATTTTATGTCAAGGAAGTGGGGTATAAAGGCTACACTTCCCTTTTTTATTCCAGCACCTCCCCCATTTCTGGCAGGGACCTTCGGGGCATTTATCAGGATAGAATCACCCATCCCCAATAGAAGGGTACTTTTTGATATAGGTGTTGGTGGTCCATTAGCCGGATTCCTCGTTGCAGTCCCAGCCATTATCATCGGTCTTAAACTATCAGAGGTTAGGGAACCTTTTGCCTTCAAAGGTATCTATTTAGGTTCATCTCTCATATTCTCTTTTTTGACAAAGATTGTACTGGGTGTATCATCTGAATCATCCGCTATACTTCTTCATCCTGTTGCCTTCGCAGGCTGGATAGGGCTCTTTGTCACTACATTAAATCTCCTCCCAACTGGACAGTTAGACGGGGGACATATAATCTATGCTTTAGTTGGAAAGAGACATATATTATTTTCCAAGTTTGTGTTCTGGATATTGATACCTTTTGGTATCTTTTACTGGTCCGGGTGGCTGATATGGGCCTTGATAATCTACTTTTTCGGTTTCAGGCATCCACCCCTTATGGATGAAATTACACCCCTTTATAAAAGGCAAAAGGTGTTGGGGGTTATCTCTATCATTATATTTATAATTACATTTACACCAATCCCCTTTAAAATTTTGCAGTAAGTTTTCGATAAAGTACAACGAAAAATTGTAACTATTCATAAAGATTGTTTTTATCTTGACATAATGGTAATAATAACTTACTTTATAATAGATAAGCGACTGTTTGTGGTGTCTATATTAAACTCAAATAATGCAATTGAAACCGTCATAATACTTGAAATCAGCACCACAGGCGGCGAAAGCTTCAATAGCTTTGACCACAGAAATATTTCAATATGTCTGTGCCCAAAGCTATTGAAGTGCCTTGCCTGTGGCACTTCTTCAGCGTATTCTAACGATTTCAATTGCATTATTTGGGTTTAATATCATTGATTATTCAAACATTTTTAAAATCAAACAATAGATTTGATCAAAAGTCTGAAAAAAATCATCTTTTAGGGCAGGGAAGGATATATTATCTATTTTGTCTGAGAGGATTAGACTGTTATTTGTGTTTATACTCTGGACGGCCATAAATTTGGTTTTATCGTGCTCAGATTTAGGTCAGATTTGGCCTATCTGATTGAGCAATTTCCGAGGAGTAGTTGTGCTACGTTGAGGAAATAGCGATTGAAGATCGATCAAAGATGGCCTGAAGATGAGATGCGAGAAAGCTAAATTTATGGCCGTCCAGAGTATAAGTGAAGAAAGGTAAGATTTAATATGGGACAAGTGCAGCTAGCAGAAAAGAGATCAGCTTTCAAGAAGACAATAAAGGATGGGATAAAACATGAAAAGCTGGGAGATATGCTCAGGAAAGATGGACTAATCACCAAATCCCAGTTAGATGAGGCATTAGCCATTCAAAGGAAGAATAAGGGTCGTATAGGTTCAATCCTGGTTAGGATGGGGTTTATAGATGAGGATACCATCATCAATTTCCTGAGCAGGCAGTATGGTTATAGTATGATAAAGATAACCGATCTTAAGATCAACCCTGACACGGTCAAGGTATTACCCTATGAACTTGCAAAGGACCATATGGCATTTCCGGTTAAGGTAGCTAATAATGTATTGACACTCGCTATGTGTGATCCTACAAACAACCGTGCAATAGAAGAGATTCAGACCAGGACAAAGCTCTCTATAAAGGCTGCAGTTTCACAAGAGAAGGATATAATTGAGGCCTATAAGAGATATTACAGATCGGAAGAGCGTCGTGTAGGGAAAGAGTGTAGATCTCGGTGGTCGCCGTGCAAT
>CAJVYE010000028.1 GCA_913009285.1 uncultured Nitrospirota bacterium
CAGATTTAGCCGCAGAGACGACATACTATTTTGTTGTAAAAAGTACCAATTCAAGTGGCAACTCTTCTCAAAGCGAAGAGTTTAGCTTTACAACAACGAAGGCTGTAGGCTGTTTCATCGGCACAGCATGCAGATAGTTGAGAACACAGAGGAAATATTCATGCCGACAAGTCGGCACAGGACCCACAATTATAAAACAAATTAATTGAGAATTGAACATTGAAAATTAAATATTATCTCTCCTTCTTAACATATATCTCTCTTGCTATCTCAAAATCTATAGACATAGTTGTCTCCTCGAATAATATAACAATAGCAGGTTGTTTCTGGTGTACCCTGATGCTGACACCTGGCATGATACCCATGGCGGAGAGCTTATCCAGTATAGAGTGGTCATGGGTAGAGATATAGATAACCCTTCCACTCTCCCCTGAATCGAGGCTGTCTAATGAATAAACCACAGACTCTATCTCCCTCCTTTTTTTGCTACAACAATCTCCAGGTGGGATAGGTTTTCCATGGGGACAGGTGGTTGGGTGTCCAAGTAATGTACAGATGCTCTCAGTTACATCGGTATTGAGAAAGTGTTCAAATTCACAGGCCAAGGCCTCGCTGGAAGATTCATCTTTGATCGTCAGTATATCGTTTAACAGTCGTTCAGCTAGACGGTGTCTTCTTATAATAAGATTGAACATCTCCCTACCATCTTTGGTTAAACTTACCCTCTCAGCATCTATTGTGATGATATCTCTCTCTTTCAATGAGATGATTTCTTCTCTTGTTATATCGTGATCAAGGATGTCTTCTATCTTCACCCTTCCCTCTTCTATATGTACACCTATCAATTCTATATTTTCCTCATATTTTTTGTCCTTTTCCATAAACATCTCCTTTAAAGAAGTGCCTAAAGTGAGCTTAAGTGTCTAAAGTGAGCTAAAGTTGTTGAAATTTATTTTATAATCCATAACCTTAGGCACTTTAGACACTTAAGTTCACTTTAGGCACTTAATTTAATATATGTACATACCTTAAAATAATATTTAGCACCCCTCCTACCAGGATAGCATAGAACAATATAAAAGAGGTTATAAGGGCTGCCCTTTTTGCTCCCTGTTCCTTTATTATCACAAAGAAATTTGCGATACATGGGACAAAGAGTATCATCACTGAAACACTAACCGTGATCTGAATAAGATCGAGTTTTCCTCCCTCAGCTAACTGAAACAGCCCTGCAGCACCATAATCTCTACGCAAAAATCCCACGATGAATGGCTCGGTAGCAGAGGCCGGTAATCCTAGTATCCCGGTTACAACAGGGCTGACAAGATGCTCTATCTTTACAAGGAGGTCTAATTTGTCTAGAAGAAAGAGTATAAATGTTCCAATGATAAAGAGAGGAACTGCCTCCCTCATGAACCACTTAACACGGAAATATGTCTTATTTAAAATATTGGACAACTTTGGAATTCGCATGGGAGGAAGTTCTATCATAAAATACGAGGACTTTCCTGGAATGATTTTTGATGCTAAGTAGCCTACAATGATCAACTGGAGTAAGACGGTTATTATAACAATCAATAATACCCTTCCTGATAACCCCCCTACCATGCCTATAACCACACCTAACTGTGCTGAACAGGGGATACCCAGGGCAAGTAGGAGGGTAGCTATTATCCTCTCTTTACGAGTATCAAGTATCCTGGTGGTAAATGTCGCCATTGTATCGCACCCAAGGCCTAACACCATAGGGAGTACGGCCCTACCGTTTAAGCCGATCTTTTTGAATATCTTGTTGGACATTATAGTAAGCCTTGGGAGATAACCTGAATCTTCCAAGACGCCAAAGAAGAGGAAAAAGAATCCGACTATAGGTCCAACTATAGAGACTGAATATGTGATACCGACAGTAATTACACCATATTTACCGGTAAGTGCCTCCTGGATAATGCTGATCGGGATAATGGTTTCTGTTATCTTAATAACAATAGGGTTTATGTATTCGCCGAATATAACGGTTTCCATAAAATCCACTACCTTGCCGGCCCCTAACTCTCCAACAAATTTGTACATAATATAGAGAACCGAAAAGAGTATAGGGATACCCCAGAATGGGTGCATACAAAGATCACCAAACCTCTTCTTGCCAGAAGATATCTTGTGTCCATCATCATAATGGAAACATTCATTGAAGATGTCCTCGGCAGCAGCTTGACGTCCCTTCTGGATTACATAGGCTATAGGATCACGGAAGGAATTCCGGGTCCTCGAGATTATGTCCCTAACCTTGTCTGTCTCAAAGCTGTTACTATGACCCTTTAGATATTTGAGAAGACCGTCATCACCTGATAGGAGCATAAGACCCAGACTTTTTCCAGAGATATTTGACTTGGGGAGGAGGGGGAGAAGGCTATCTATAGCATCTTCGATTCCTTTATCAAAATTAGTGATTTTTTTGGTCTCTCTCTGGAAATGGCTAATATTGTAGATCGCCTTCTTAAGATCCCCGAGTCCCCTTCTCTCTGTTGCAACCATGGATATTACTTTGACCCCGAGGAGACTGGAAAGCCTGTTGACATCTATTTCTATACCACGTTCTGTGGCCTCATCATATATATTCAGGACAACCACAAAAGGGATACCCATATCTGCAAGCTGAAGGGTGATAAGAAGGCCTCTCTTAAGATTTTTGGCATCGATTACCTGAATAATGCCCAAAGGTTTCTCTTTAAGGAGGATATCTCTAGTTACACGTTCATCCTCAGACCTGGGGATGAGACTGTTCACACCAGGGCTATCCACTATAGATATCTCCTTCATTTTGTGACTATCTATCTTACCTGATATGGCAATCTTTCCCCTCGAGACCTCCACCGTTGTTCCTGGATAATTAGATACATTCACATAGCGTCCAGTAAGGAGACCGAATATAACACTTTTTCCCACATTAGGATTCCCTATCAAAATAATCGGTGGGAAGGATTCGTCGCGATTTGCTTTTATATTGTGATCTTTTTTGTTAATCATCTTTTGCACCTTTTACAGAGACCATAGATATCAAGTCGGTGTGTATATATAGAAAACTTATTTCTATCAGCTATCTCTTCCTGAAGCTTCTCAATCATAGGGTGCTCAAACTCGGTTATATCCCCGCACTCTGTACATATGAGGTGATCATGGTGGCTGCGATTAAAATCATGCTCATATCGAGTCTGTCCATCCCCAAATTGCCTCTCCTGAGCAAGTCCTGATTTGGATAGGAGATGTAGGGTACGATAGACGGTTGCAAGCCCTATAGACGGCTCTCTTTTGCTTACCTCTCTGTATAGCTCCTCAGCACTGATATGACTCTCCATGGAGAGAAATGTCTCCAGGATAAACTGACGCTGTCTTGTAAGTTTCAGTCTTTTGTGTGCTATATACTTCTGAAGGATCTCCTTTTCTTTCTTCATGCCCATTGACCAATTATTCTCACAGGGTTTAACCCAAATTTGATAATGATAATGATTATCATCATAATAAACTTTCTAAATCCTGTCAAGTTATTTTTGGGCAAGCCCTTAATAAACAAAAAAATCTTGACAAAAAAGGCCTAATTATATATTCTTTTTGTTTAACTTATTAACCAATTAGACAGTATGTTTTTCGTTATTAGTAAAAAAAGATAGCTCACCTTAAACAAGAAAAATATGGAGGTATGACATATGCATAATAAGATTACCATAGTTGGTGCAGGACATGTAGGGGCTACAGCAGCGCAGCTTGCAGCCTATAGAGAGATAGGGGATATCGTGCTTGTTGATATTGCTGAAGGTATTCCTCAGGGTAAAGGGCTTGATTTACAAGAGTCCGGTCCATTGGAGTATTTCGATTGTTCTCTTATTGGTACGAATAATTATGAAGATACTGCTAATTCAGATGTGGTAGTTATCACAGCAGGTGTCCCCAGGAAACCAGGTATGAGCAGAGAGGATCTTCTCAACACTAATGTAAAGATTGTTAAGTCTGTTACAGAAGAGGTGGTAAAATACTCTCCTGAATCTATCATCATTGTCGTCTCCAACCCCCTTGATGCAATGGTTTATGTGACGAAAAAGGTTAGTGGTTTCCCCAAGAATCGGGTGATGGGGATGGCGGGGGTTCTCGATTCTGCCCGATTCAGGGCATTTATAGCCATGGAGCTAAATGTCTCGATGGAAGATACCCAGGCCATGGTACTTGGAACGCATGGCGATTTAATGGTCCCTCTGCCAAGGTATTCAACTGTTAGCGGGATATCGGTAACAGAATTATTATCAAAGGAGAAGATAGATAGCATAATCGAGCGGACACGAAAAGGTGGTGGAGAGATAGTTAGTTTATTAAAGGCAGGGAGCGCTTACTATGCGCCTGGTTCTGCTATTGTTCAGATGGTAGAATCTATACTGAGAGATAAGAAGAGGATACTCCCCTGTGCTGCCTATCTAGAGGGAGAGTATGGTATCACCGGGATATTTATGGGTGTCCCTGTGAAATTGGGGAGAAAAGGAGTAGAGGAGATAATAGAGATAGCCCTCACAGATGAGGAGAAGACAGCCTTCATGAAATCGGCTGATGCTGTTAAGAATACGATTAAGAATTTATAAAATCGGAGATAATCTTGCGAGAGATAAATGTTAAAGAGATAACAGAGGCGGTCAAGAACCTCTGCATGAATGCCAACTATGATCTTAGTGATGATGTTATGACAGCATTCCGCAGAGGGCTTGAGACAGAAGAGTCTCCGGCAGGGAGAGGAGTATTTGAGGCCCTTATAGAGAATGCAGAGATTGCAAGGGAGGAGAGGATCCCTATCTGCCAGGATACAGGATTCGCTGTTTTTTTTGTTGAGTTAGGTCAGGATGTCCATATAGAAAGTGGACTACTTACCGATGCCATAAATGAGGGTGTAAGACAGGGTTACGGCGAGGGTTATTTAAGAAAGTCGATCTGCGATCCATTTACAAGGAAGAATACAGGGGACAACACCCCTGCAGTTATAAATATAAGTCTTGTTTCAGGGGATAGGCTCAAGATAATCGCCGCGCCAAAGGGTGGTGGGAGTACCAATATGAGCAGGGTAACCATGCTGAAACCGGCTGACGGTATAGAAGGTATAAAGAACTATGTAGTACAAAGGGCGATAGAGGCCGGTCCAAACCCATGTCCTCCGGTGATAATCGGGGTTGGAATAGGAGGCACACTTGAATTGGCTTCCCTCATTGCAAAGAAGGCCTTACTACGACCTCTTGGGACAACCAATCCAGACCCTCAACTGGCAGAGATAGAGGGAGATATACTTAAAAGGGTAAATGATACAGGTATGGGGCCCCAGGGATTTGGTGGGAGGATATATGCAATGGGTGTACATATTGAGAAGTTCCCCTGTCATATAGCCAGTCTTCCACTTGCTGTGAATATCTGCTGCCATGCCAGCAGGCATAAGGAGATAATACTTTAATGAAGTGCCTAAAGTGAGCTAAAGTGAGCTAAAGTGCCTAAAGTTAATTGAATATAATCTTTTAACTTTAGTTCACTTATTTTGAGGTAAAAGATGTCTGATATTATAAGATTGACCACGCCGTTATCTGACTCTGATGTCGGGGAATTAAAGGCAGGGGATCAAGTTTTAATAAGCGGAATACTATACACTGCCAGGGATGCTGCTCATAAGAGACTTATAGATCTTCTGGATCAGGGAAAGGAACTCCCTTTTGATATATCTGGACAGATTATCTACTATGTCGGACCTGCGCCAGCAAGACCAGGAAAGGTCATAGGTCCGGCCGGTCCAACGACTAGCTACAGAATGGATCCATATGCCCCCAGACTTATGGAAATGGGATTAAAGGGTATGATCGGAAAGGGTTCGAGATCAAGTGGGGTTATCGAGGCGATGAAGAGATACAGATGTGTCTATTTTGCTGCCATAGGAGGTGCTGCTGCACTTATTGCCAGATCGATCAAGAAGGTGGATATTGTTGCATATGAGGATCTTGGGACAGAGGCGATACGAAGGTTAGAGGTGGAGGATTTCAAGACAGTAGTTGTGAATGATATCCACGGGAATGATCTTTATAAAGATGGCAAGGAGAAATACTGTATAGAAGGAAATTAGGATTCTTTCGTAAAAAAGTTGAGCGACTCAAAAGTAAATTAAAAATCAAAAATAAAAATGTAAAAATACAAATCAAAATGCAAAAATTATCCCTTGCCTGTTAAGGTAAGTATTCGTTTCTCTATTCATTTTTGACTTTTAATCTGTCATTTTGATTTTTTATCTTTAATTTTTGATTTATATCAGTTTTCAATTTTGGGTTAGTTCAACTTAAACACTAAAGAAGGGAACATTAGTGGGTTTAAGTTTATGTTACAACATGACGTAGTTATAGTTGGTTCAGGGCTTGCGGGTATGAGTGCCGCACTTGAGATATGCGAGCAACTAGATGTGGCAATAATATCCAAGGTATATCCTACCCGTTCCCATTCTGGCGCTGCCCAGGGGGGGGTTGCTGCATCTTTGGGTAATTCAGAACCAGATAGTCAGGAAGAGCATATGTATGATACTGTCAAGGGAAGCGATTTCCTGGGCGATCAGGATGCTATAGATATACTTACCAGAGATGCCCCTGAAACTATTTACAAGCTTGAGCATATGGGGTGTGTATTTAGCAGGACCAAGGAGGGAAAGATAGCCCAAAGGGCCTTTGGCGGACATTCCCATCCGAGGGCATGTTACGCTGCAGATAGGACAGGCCATGCCATGTTACACGCACTTTATGAACAGGTTATGAAACGGAGTAAGAGGATAACTATCTATCCCGAGTGGTATCTTATGTCGCTAATAGTCAGAGACAATGTCTGCAGGGGTATGGTTATATATGATATACGTAATGGCAATCTTGAGGTGGTAAGGGCGATAGGAGTGATATTTGCTACCGGAGGTTATGGAAGGGCATACAAGATAACATCCAATGCATTTGCTAATACAGGTGATGGGATTATCGCAGCCTTCCGTGCAGGGGTCCCCCTGGAAGATATGGAGTGTGTCCAGTTTCACCCGACAGGCCTGTTTGGTCAGGGTATATTGGTTTCAGAGGCCGCAAGAGGAGAAGGAGGGTATCTTGTAAATGGCAAAGGAGAGCGGTTTATGGAAAAATACGCCCCTGCCAAGATGGAATTAGCGCCAAGGGATATTGTTTCCAGATCAGAGCAGAAGGAAATAGATGAAGGAAGAGGTATAGATGGTAAGGATTATGTTCATTTAGACCTTCGACATCTGGGTAAAGAGAAGATAATGGAAAGGCTACCACAGGTAAGACAGCTTGGTATTGATTTTATAGGGGTGGATTGTATAACCGATCCAGTCCCAATACAGCCAACAGTGCATTACTCCATGGGGGGCATCCCCACAGATATAGATGGACATGTAATTATAGATGATAAGGGCACAAAGCTGACAGGATTTTTTGCAGCCGGCGAGTGCGCCTGTATATCTGTTCATGGCGCAAACAGGCTGGGAACAAACTCACTTTTAGAGGCAGTGGTATTTGGAAAGAGGACAGGAATAGCTGCTCTCAAATTTGCAAAGGGACCAAGGCTACCCGATATCAATGAAGATGAGGTATTAGCGCCTGTTAAAGAGGAGATAAATGCGATATTCACTAGCCCTGGTACTGAAAGTATCAATGATATAAGGAATACGTTAAAAGAGAATATGATGTCTAACTGTGGTGTCTTCAGAGGGAAGGAAGGGCTTGAGAAGGGACTGAAAAAGGTAAGAGAGCTGAAGCGAAAGCATAAAAAGGGGAAGATTACGGACAAAGGGAAGATCTTCAATAACGAGCTCATTGAGGTATTAGAGCTAGGTCATATGTTGGAGTTTTCAGAGGTTATTCTTAAAGGGGCAATAGCGAGAAAGGAGAGCAGGGGTGCTCATTCAAGGACAGACTTCCCGAAAAGGGATGACCAGAACTGGCTTAAACACACCCTTGCCTATTTGACAAAGAATGGGATAGACTTGAAGTACAAACCTGTAACTATCACAAAGTACCAGCCTGAGGAGAGGAAATATTAGAGGAGACATTCATGCCAACAGGTTCGGCACAAAGGGGAATGAAAATCTAATCCCCCCTAACCCCCCTTTTCCAAAGGGGGGGGTAAGCAATTCCCCCTTTATTAAAGGGGGGTTAGGGGGGATTTTTTGAGGAAATATTAAAAGATGCTCTTTTCTATTCAGAGATATAATCCTGAGAAGGATACAAGCCCTTATTTTCAGGACTATGAACTTGAGATACCTCAAGGGGCTACCCTCCTCGATTGTATTAATCTTATTAAATGGACTCAGGACGGGACCCTGACCTACCGTATGTCATGCCGTAGCGCCATATGCGGATCTTGTGCTGTTAAGGTAAATGGTCATTCCCTTCTTGCCTGCAAGACACAGGTATCTAAGGTAATAAAGGATGGGAAGGTGAAGATAGAGCCTTTGGGGAACCTGGAGATCATAAAGGATCTGGTAGTCGATTTTGATCCATTCTGGGAAACGATAGAGAGAATAAGGCCATGGCTTATGCCTGATGAGTCAGAGAGACCAGAGAAGGAGAGGTATCAGAGTATAAATGATTTCCGTAAGATAGATGAAAGCTCTACATGCATTATGTGTGCATCGTGTTATTCTGACTGCTGCAGTCTTGATGTGGACAAGGACTTTTTGGGGCCTACAACCCTTGCAAAGGCACAGAGATTTATTGATGATTCAAGGGATACGGAGAGACTGAGCAGGACAAGGGAAGTAAGCGGTAAAGGAGGCATATGGGATTGCACACACTGTGGAGAGTGCTCTGAGAGGTGCCCCACAGAGGCAAAACCTTTAGAGAGAATAGCCTCTCTGAGAAGAACAGCCCTTGAGTTAGGTATTACCAATAATGTTGGCGCAAGACATGTAAAGGGATTTGTAGATTCGATTGCCCATAGCGGCAGATTGAACGAAAATATACTTCCGATAAGATCAATGGGGCTCTCTAATATTCCTGGACTTATGAGTCTGATCCCGATTGTGGTCAGAATGGCTATGAGGCGTAAAATTCCACCTCTTATCCACAGGTCGATTGATGAGGTGGAGGATATTAGAAGGAT
>CAJVYE010000029.1 GCA_913009285.1 uncultured Nitrospirota bacterium
TTCGAGTCAGCATTATGCGTTGTGCTAGTGTTTTAGTACGAGGGCAGATTACACAAACTCCTTTTTTTTTTTTTTTAAGGATCCGGCGACCACCGAGATCTACACTCTTTCCCTACACGACGCTCTTCCGATCTATTGTTCTTGGGATAGAATCTTTTATTGAAAAGATAAGGGACGGGTCAGAAATAACTTGGCATTTTTCGCGCTCAGATTTAGGTCAGGTTTGGTCGATCTGATTGAGCAAAACCGTAGCAATAGCAGTGTTATAGTCGTTAGTATTTAGTATTTAACTATTCACTAACGACTATTCACTATTCACTAATTAGAAGATGAGATGCGAAAATGCCAAGTTATTTCTGATCCGTCCCTAAGGTTAGTTTTCTTGCAAAAAGTTTTTAACTTGGTTAACAATGCTGATCAGTTTAAATAATCATGAAAAAGTATGATGTAATTATTGTTGGGGCAGGACCATCAGGAATCTTTACAGCACTGGAGTTTGCTAAGCGAGACAAAGTTGATGTCCTTATACTGGATAAAGGGAGGTCTCTTAATGATCGTCTTGATTCTGTAAGGGCTTCAGCGCTTAATAATAGGTCTGTTCCCTCCAGGTTATTCGGGTGGGGAGGTGCTGGTGCCTTCAGCGATGGAAAACTGAATCTGTCTCCTGAGGTGGGAGGATTTCTTGATAGGTATTTGGATGACAGATCTCTTATTAAATTGATCAAATATGTGGATAAGAGCTATCTGGATCATGGGGCAACAACTAAGGTATACGGTGCGGATGATGAGACTTTCAGTAAGATTAAAGGGGAGGCAGCTCGATGCAATCTAAAACTGATTGAAACGAGAATCAGACATATGGGGACAGATAAATGTCCTGATATATTGGAAAATTTCAGGGAGACACTGAAGGAAAAGGTAGAAATAAAATTTGATGCATCTGTTTCTGATGTTATAGTAAAGGATTCAAGGGTAAAAGGGGTTAAGACAGAAAAAGGTAACAGGTATTATGCAGATTTTGTGGTACTTGCCCCTGGACGCGGAGGTGCAGAATGGCTGGATAAACAGACCAAGAAATTGGGTATCCGTTCTCATATGAATCCTGTTGATATAGGGGTAAGGGTTGAGGTGCCTGCTATTACCCTGTCACATATAACAGATATTATCTATGAACCAAAGCTTCTGTATCGTTCAAAGTATTTTGATGATAAGATCAGGACATTCTGTATGAATCCCTATGGTGAAGTAGTAGCAGAGGTTCTTGATGGGATTTACACGGTTAATGGACATAGCTATTCTGACAAGAGGAGTGATAATACTAACTTTGCACTCCTGGTAAGTACGACTTTTACAAAACCTTTTAATGAACCTGTATCATATGGGAAATATATTGCGCGACTTGCAAATTTTTTGGGTGATGGTGTAATTGTACAGAGGCTTGGTGATCTATTGAAAGGACGTCGTTCTACTGATGATCGTATTAAAAAAGGGATAGTGATACCCACTCTTAAAGATGCAACGCCAGGGGACCTTAGCTTTGTTCTTCCATATCGTTACCTTGTGGATATTCTGGAGATGATAGAATCTCTGGATAGGTTTGCCCCCGGTATAAATTCGGGACACACACTCCTTTACGGAGTGGAGGTAAAATTTTATTCTCTACGGCCGTGTCTTAGTAAATCATTAGAGACTGAGATAACTAACCTGTTTGCTGTTGGTGATGGTGCAGGCGTAAGCAGGGGATTGGTCCAGGCCTCGGTATCAGGGGTGATAGCGGCAAAGGAAATTCTTAAAAGGATAAAGTAATTAGATGGAATATTCAGTTGCACGAAGAAGGATGGTGGAATATCAACTTGTTGGGAGAGGTATTAATGATAAGCGTGTTCTGGAGGTAATGGGGAGGGTCCCCCGTCATCTTTTTATCGAAGAGGAATTGAGAGACAAGGCCTATGGCGATTATCCACTCCCTATTGGAGAGAATCAGACCATATCTCAACCATATATGGTTGCTGTTATGACAGAACTCCTCGAATTGAAAGGGGATGAAAGTGTTCTAGAAATAGGAACAGGCTCCGGGTATCAGGCTGCTGTTCTATCTGAACTGGTAGAAAAGGTATACACTATAGAGCGGATAGAGTCCCTTGCTATCAAGGCAAGGGATTTACTTAAATATTTAGGCTACAGGAATATAGTGACAAGGGTATCTGATGGTACGTGTGGTTGGAAAGAGATGTCCCCTTTTGATGGGATTATTGTAGCAGCAGGTGCGCCCGGGATACCTCAGACTTTAGTAGAACAGTTGAAAATAGGAGGTAGGATAGTTATACCGGTGGGAGGTGATTTCTCTCAGACATTACTTAAGGGGATAAGAACCGAAAAGGGTATCAAAACCGAGGATATCACAGGGTGTGTCTTTGTAAAACTTATTGGGGAATATGGCTGGAGGGAGAGATAATCAGTTGATCCATAATAATTAGTTCCTCAGTCCCGTTCTTTACCCCTTCTATAAGTACCATCTTAGCCTCACCATCGGTCTTTGAATGGATAAATCGTATGCAGCAGGGATTTATTCCTGATTCTTTCATACCTTGAAGGAGTTCCTCTAACCTTGAGGGATGATAGATAAAGAACGCCCTTCCTAAATCTCTCAATATATATTCACAACCTCTCAGTAATTCGGGTAAGGTTATAGCTATTTCATGCCTTGCTATTGCCTTCTCAGGGTTGGGATTTATTCGTCCACTCCCTATTTTCCTATAAGGGGGGTTGCAGACAGTTATATCAAATGATCCTTGTTTAAATAATGAATGGATATTTTTGATATCCCCTTTTATTATCTCTATCCTATGTTCCAGCCTGTTTATCAAAACATTTTTCCTTGCAATCTCCACAAGACTATCCTGTATCTCAAATCCTAAGATTCTGGATTTTTTAAATTTTCTGGCCAGGAGGAGGGAAAGAATACCGTTTCCCGCTCCCAGATCCACGATCCTGTCACCTTTTGCTGCTGATGTAAAGTCTGCCAGTAAAAATGGATCTAGTGAATATCGATACCCATCTTTACTCTGACAAATATACAACTCCTCTTGTTTTTTAGTATGGAAAGCCTCTTCTCCAACAAACCTCGTTTCGATTTTCGATTTTCGATTTTTGATTGGTTCATTTCACCTGAAAATAAAAAAGTCCCTTGTTTCTAAGCAAAACAAGGGCCTTTCTTTTATTTTTGAAGGAATGGCTTCTTAATACATTCCGCCCATTCCGCCCATTCCGCCTGGTCCACCTGGTCCACCTGCAGGCATAGGAGGCATCTTCTCCTCTTCTGGGATATCTGTCACCAATGCCTCGGTAGTCAGCATCAAGGCTGCTATACTTGCAGCATTTTGTAGTGCTGAGCGTGTAACCTTGGTTGGATCGATGATCCCCTCTTTTATCAGATCTATATATTCTTCTGTATTGGCATCGAAACCTATGTTATCTTTTTCTGACTTGACTCTCTGTACTACGATTGAGCCCTCATGCCCTGTATTGTTGGCTATCTGGCGGATCGGTTCTTCTAAGGCACGTTTGACGATATTAACTCCGATTTGCTGATCCCCTTTCAGCTTAAGTTTGTCAAGCTGTGGGATAGCTCTAATATAGGCTACACCACCGCCCGGGACAATCCCTTCTTCAACGGCAGCTCTTGTGGCATTCAGGGCATCTTCGACCCTTGCCTTTTTCTCTTTCATTTCAGTCTCAGTAGCTGCCCCGACATTAATTACTGCAACACCTCCTACCAACTTTGCCAGTCTCTCCTGTAACTTTTCCTGGTCATAGTCTGAAGTACTTTCATCAATCTGAACACGGATTTGTTTTACTCTTCCCTCTATTTCAGATCTCTTTCCTCTTCCCTCGACTATGGTGGTGTTTTCCTTATCTATGGTAACTCTCTTGGCTGAACCCAGGTCATCTAACGTAATATTTTCTAATTTAATACCAAGATCCTCTGATATTACCTTGCCATCGGTCAGGACTGCTATGTCTTTAAGCATCTCCTGCCTTCTATCACCGAACCCGGGCGCCTTTACAGCAGCGCAGGTTAATGCCCCTCTCAGTTTGTTGACCACCAAAGTTGCCAGCGCCTCTCCTTCGACCTCTTCTGCAATAATCATTAGGGGTTTACCCATCTTGGCTATCTTCTCAAGGATTGGCAGAAGATCCTTCATGTTACTGATTTTCATTTCATTTAAGAGAATATACGGATCCTCCAGGATAACTTCCATCCTCTCTGCATCTGTGACAAAGTAAGGTGACAGATAACCACGATCAAACTGCATTCCTTCAACTATGTCAAGAGAGGTTTCCATCTTCTTTGCCTCTTCAACGGTTATTACTCCATCTTTTCCTACCTTGTCCATTGCCTCTGCAATCAGGTCCCCTATGGTAACATCGTTATTTGCTGATATAGTGCCTATCTGAGATATCTCCTTTTTGTCCTTGGTAGGCTTACTTATCTGTGTTATGTACTTTACCACTTCATCTACACCCTTTTCGATTCCTCTTTTAAGTTCCATAGGGTTTGCGCCAGCAGTGACATTCTTCATCCCCTCTCTGTATATAGCCTGGGTCAATACCGTTGCAGTAGTAGTTCCATCACCTGCAACATCACTTGTCTTGCTGGCAACCTCATTTACCATCTGTGCGCCCATATTCTCAAAGGGGTCCTTAAGTTCAACCTCCTTAGCTACGGTGACTCCATCCTTGGTAATGGTAGGGGAACCAAACTTTTTGTCCAGGACAACATTACGCCCTTTTGGTCCTAAGGTTATTTTAACTGCATTTGCCAGGGCATCTACCCCCAGCATTATTTTTTTTCTTGCTTCTTCACTAAAAAGTAACTGTTTTGCTCCCATTTATAATCCCTCCTCACTTATACAAGGATTCCTAATATGTCATCCTCTCTCATAAGTAAATATTCTTTCTCTTCTATCTTAACTTCGGTACCTGCGTATTTACCATAAATTACCTTATCCCCTTTTTTTACCTCAAGGGGTTGTTTCTTTCCATCATCCATAACTTTACCACTTCCCACTGCCATGATTTCCCCTTTTTGGGGTTTCTCCTTTGCAGTATCAGGAATGATGATACCACCTTCACTTGTCTCTTTCTCTTCCAGGGGTTTTATAATTACCCTGTCCTGTAATGGACGAATGTTCATGAGCTTACCTCCTTTCCCAATTATGAATCTACATTAAACCAAGTCATTATTCCGGAAAATAAATAATTTTCCGAAAATGTACACAAATATATGTCTTAAAGTCTCACCTCCTTTTATTTGATTGACAATATGTTAATCTTTGATCCCTTAAATTTTCAATATTATTAGCACTCGTTAATGGTGAGTGCTAATAATATTAGCTATATTAATAACTAAAGGTCCATAAAGCAAACCTATTATATCGCAATATACAAGAGCATTTCAATATATATAAGAATAAAGATGAGTTTATTATCAAAATGCACTTATTTATTGATAATATCTTTTTATATCACACTTTTTGATAAATCAGTATACCATGTCTTTCGAAAAGTGTTAAATTTAGGATTTTTTGTTGGAACAATGTTATATAAAGAAGGGTATTACAATATTTCAGTATATGAAGGGCGGGTAAATCAAATATTTTATTAACTTTAATCTTCTAAAATATATTTCAAGGGGTTTACCTGAATACCATTTACTATGACCTCATAGTGAAGATGGGGTCCTGTACTGCGGCCTGTGTTCCCTACCTTTGCTATTATCTGTCCCCTCTTGACTCGATCACCAACCTTTACTAAGTGTTTTGAATTGTGACCATATCGGGTGACAATGCCATATCCATGATCGATTTCTAACATATTACCGAATCCATGATTTATAGTTACACGGATCACAACACCATCAGCAGGAGAGATGATAGGAGTATTCATCCTCGTTGCTATATCTGTTCCCTTGTGCATTTCCCTCGAACCTGTAAATGGTGAGTTCCTGTAACCGAATTTTGAGGAGAGCCATCCCCTTGTTGGCCATATAGACGGGGTGGATGCTAAGAAGTAGGTCTGATCCTTGAAGAATTCATCCAACTCCATGAAACTTATCTCCCGGAGATTGGCCTGAAATCTGAGATGTTCTAAATCCTTATAGAGCTTTTTTATGCTTCTTAAGGAATCTTTCTCCAATGCTGCAGAGAATTCGGTCATCTCCCATTTGTCAGATCCCCCCATACCCCATCCCTCTATAAGAGAGGGATTTTCAGAGTCTTCAAGGGCAGTTATTATTCTCAACTTTTTGTCAAATTTCTCAAGGCGTATCATCTGGACTTCGAAATCCCTTATCTTTTGGGCAAATCTTTCTATCTCTATCTTTTGAAGCCTATTCTCTCTACGGATATCCTCTAAATCCACTAGATCCTTGTTCATCTTAATGTGCTGTTTAATAAAGAAAACAGAGAATCCTGTAACAGAAAGGGTGATTATGATGAAAATATTTATGCAGGTTTTCAGGATATTTTTGTAAATCCTAAAGCTTCGAAACTTCCCTGTTAACTCAGAACATATTATAATATTATAAAATTTTTTCTTATCCAATTTTGTCTAATATTCTTGCTCTGAAGAGGACTTTATGTCCTATTATTAAGATAGATTTTCCATTTCCTGGCTGACCCCCGCTTTCAGCGGGGATCAACCTCCTCCTGCTAGGTTGTCAAAAAAAGGAAAACGTCTATCTTTCTTTGTTAGAAATATGTACTCTCAGAGATCTCTGTGTTTATTATTTTTTGTATTTGTATTCAATTTTTGTGCCAAAATGGTCTAATGGTCTTCAAAAAATATCATTAATATAACACTCTGATTTGTAATGGATTAGAGATACTGCATTAAAATATCGAGATAAGGATCCAGGTGACGAAGCGATATTAAGTATACTTTTTTATACATATTACATTTTTTGTCACTATAAATTACATATATTATCTGATGCGATTTTTATAAATTCATTAAATATCCTTCTAAATATCGCCTTCTCTTTATACAGGTTTTCCGGATGAAACTGAAGTCCCATTATAAATCTATGATCGGTCCCCTCTATACCCTCTATTATCCCATCACTGGCTGTGGCATTTATAATAAAGCCCCCAGCCAGATCCTTAATAGATTGGTGGTGGTGGCTGTTTACCTCAACCGAGGTTACATCTATGATCTTATGGAGTCTTGTTGAGTGTTTGATTTCTATTATATGGTTGGGATATGAATCATCCTGTCTATGTTTTATAGAATTTGGGAGTTGTAATGGGATATCCTGATAAAGGGTTCCACCACTGGCTACATTTATAAGCTGATGGCCTGCACATAGCCCGAGGATGGGTATCTCTTTTGATACAGCCTTGTGATAGAGTTTTAATTCAAATATCGTTCTCTTTGGATCTATACCCTTAATCCCCGCATCTCTCTCTTCACTTTCGTTATAAAATCTCGGTTCAATATCATCCCCCCCTGCAATCAATAAACCATTGATCATATCTGCATAAATGGAGATAACATCCTCTCTTTCTGTGGAAGGCAGGAGGAGAGGGATACCACCTGCATCTTCGATGGCATTCACATAATCTTCCTTGATAAAGTGAATATATTTTTCCGGGACATCTTCCTTATCCCTTTCATAGCTACATGTTATTCCAATAATTGAGCGCACTTAAATATCTCCAAAGTCCTGAGGGCAAGCCCTAAGTTTTCAAGTGACCGTTTCCTTCAGCATTATATCAAACTATACTCAAGTAGGCCATAAAAAAGATTGACTCTCCTGCCCTATATAATCTGTAACCGTTCACAGTTCACGGTTTACAGTTAACAGTTGATGAAAACAGAATGCTTCATTGAAAAAACTCAACCTGTGCGGTTAGCCTATTAGCCATTAGCTATTAGCTATTAGCCGTTAGCAAAGAGAAGACTATTTTATCCAGAAGCTAATAGCTAATGGCTAATGGCTAAAAGCTAACAGCACAGGTTGAAAAAACTGTAAACTGTAAACTGATAACTGTGAACGGTTACTATAATCTTTATTTATTTTATATTTTATTATGGATTCTGGTATAATTGTAACATTCGGATTGCCAGAAGATATCCTAACAATTAGGGATAGGGGAAAGAATAATGGTAATCCCCCTCACCTCAATCCGTCTCCTAAGAGGGGGAGAGGAAGTAATAAAAGGTGAGCAAAGGAGAACCCCTTAATGATACAAAGACTGTTCCATCAATGTTTAATACGTCCTGATAATGTAAAACCATCCCGGGAAGATTTTGAGGTAGTTGGGACATTCAATCCTGGTGTGGCTGAATTTGACAATACGATATACCTGCTGATTCGCGTGGCTGAGATGCCAAGAGAAAAGAGAGATGGTCAAATTGCCTTACCCAGGGTAGAAAACAGAACTGGTGTTATTGACTGGACACAAATAGATACTGTAAATATCGTGGATGAACGACTGGTAAGATTTAAATCTAATAATTTTCTACATCTCACCTATATATCACATCTGCGATTAGCAAAAAGCCAGGATGGGATTAAGATTAACTCAATAGATGAAATTCCCACAATATTTCCTGAAGAACCATATGAGGAATTTGGGATTGAGGATGCTAGAATCACACCTATTGGGGATAGATTTTATATCACCTATGTCGCTGTTTCCAGATATGGAATAGTAACGGCCTTGGCTTCCACAAAGGATTTTTTGCATTTTGAAAAGCACGGAATCATATTTCCTACCGAAAACAAGGATGTAGTAATATTTCCCGAAAAGATTGGCAATAATTACGTTGAGATCGGAAGAGCGTCGTGTAGGGAAAGAGTGTAGATCTCGGTGGTCGCCGTATCATTAAAAAAAAAAAAAATTTTTAATATTTTTTTTTTCTTTTTTCTCCTCCTTTGCACTCTTCTCTGTCTCCTACTCAACACCTTCTTTCATCTTCACCATACTTTGCACCCCGTAGCTCTTCCATTCGCACCTCACGTTACCTCTATTCCCCCACCAC
>CAJVYE010000030.1 GCA_913009285.1 uncultured Nitrospirota bacterium
TTTAGTATTTTGATATTTGAATTTAGAATTTGTTTAGAATTTAGATATTAGGATTTAGGATTTAAATATTTTAGATAATAGAGTCCTATGAGCTTTTAACCTAAATTTTCAACTTAAACACGAAAGAGGGAAAAAAGATGGATCTTTTATGAAAGATGTGATTGGATTTGGTGCATTAAATCTTGACCTGATTTATGAAATTCCTGATATAAGTAAAATTGATGGAATAGAAAAGCTGATAGAACCTGGTGGTGAGGTCTCAGGGGATATAAATGATTTTGAATCAGTATTGAAATATCTGGAGATACATGGAAAATTGAAATGCAGATCTGGAGGAGGACAGGCAGCAAATACAATAACTGCCTTATCCAGAATGGGATTCAATACCGGATATATAGGAAAGGTAGGCACGGATGAGGAAGGTAAGTTTTTGATCCAAAGTCTTGAGGGTGTAGATACTAAAGGTATTTGTACGGATAAACGTAGCGGTTTATGCATAGCCATATTAAATAAGATCGAGAATCGAAAATCCTACCTTATACTCCCCAATTGTAATGATACCCTTAGCTATGATGAGATCGATCTGGATTTTGCCAGGGATACCAGATTTATACATATCACTTCCTTTATTGGAGATATTCCATTTAAGGCCCAGGAAAGATTAGTGGATGAACTATCTTCAGAGGTAAAGATTAGCTTTGATCCCAATCAGCCCTATGCCAAAAAAGGGTTGGAGAAATTGTTTGAGATAATAAAAAATAGCTATATCCTCTTCCTTACAGAGAGAGAGATTGAATTCATCACTAACAACAGATATTATAAAGATGGAGCAAGGGAATTATTAAGTTTGGGGCCACAGATAATCGTCTGCAAGTTGGGGGCAAAGGGCTCTTATGTCTTGTCAAATGAGGAAGAGATAGAGATACCAGCAGATCAACAAGTTAAGGTAGTGGATATGGTAGGCGCTGGGGATGTATATGCCGCAGGATTTTTGGCAGGCTTACTACTTGAACGACCTCTATATGATTGTGCCTTCTTTGCCACCAAAGCAGCCAGCCAAAGTATTAGTGGATATGGAAGAGAGAGATATCCAGATAGACAATTTTTACAAAGATGTCTAAATATAGATATTTAATAGGGTGGTTTTCAACTGGTCGAGATAAAGCTGCTCGTGATCTCTTAGAAGAGGTTCATAAAAATATTATAAATAAGACTATAGATGCTAGAATCTCTTATGTCTTTTGTAACCGGGAAAAGGGAGAGTCAGAAGAGAGTGATAGATTTATAGATTTTGTAAAAGGATTGGGCCTTCAAATCATCTGTTTTTCATCAAGAGATTTCAAATCAGAGATGCATAAATTGGGGAGGCATGATCATGAGGCGTTAAAAAGATGGAGAAGGGAATACGATAGAGAGGTAGTAAATCGATTAACGGCTTGTGAAAAAAAAATAAGTTCGCAGTTTTCGCGCCCAAGGAGTGGTCAAAGATGGCCCGAAGATGGGATGCGAAAAGTTGATCTGATTGTCTTAGCAGGTTATATGTTGATAGTGAGCGATGAGATGTGTAAGGAATATGACATGATCAACCTTCACCCAGCAGCCCCAAACGGTCCTGCTGGAACATGGCAAGAGGTGATATGGAAATTGATAGAAGAAAAGAAGGATGAAACAGGGGTCATGATGCATCTGGTAACTGAGGAATTGGATAAAGGACCACCTATCTCCTATTGCACCTTTCCTATCAATGGCGATCCCTTTGATAGGTTATGGGAAGAGATGGAGGAGAGATTAAAGCGTCTATCTTTAGAAGAACTTATAAAAGAAGAAGGAGAATCTAACAGCCTTTTTCATGCTATTCGTCAACAGGGGGTTATAAGAGAACTACCTTTGATTGTTTATACCTTAAAAAGGATTGCTGAAGGGAAGATCAGAATAAAGGATAAAATGGTAGTTGATGAGAAAGGATCTTATATAAATGGTTTGTCTTTGAATAAAGAGATAGAATCATATCTTAGTAACATTAAGAGGATAAAATGAAGGACAAAAGAGGGCGACAATTTAATACTGACTGTGAAGGGCCAATATCTAAAAATGATAATGCCCATGAACTTACGAATTATTTTATCCCTGATGGGGATATTTTCTTTTCTCTTATAAGCAAATATGATGATTTTCTTGCCTATATTGCCCAAAAAGAGGGTTATAAGGCAGGTGATACCTTAGGATTGATATTGCCCTTCTTAAAGGCGTATGGGGCAACA
Organism: uncultured Nitrospirota bacterium; assembly: GCA_913009285.1. Classification (GTDB taxonomy): domain Bacteria; phylum Nitrospinota; class Nitrospinia; order SZUA-224; family SZUA-224; genus SZUA-224. The sequence continues at coordinate 2,262 of CAJVYE010000030.1, forward strand.
AATAAAAAGATCGAGGAATATTCTGCCAAGAATATACTTTTAGTCCCTGGCGCCTTGGAGACCCTTCACTATATTAGTAATAGGATGCCATCTTTTATTATCAGTACCAGTTATAAGCCTTATATATATGCCCTTTGCAATCTGCTAGGTTTTCCAAAAGAAAGGGTTTATTGTACCGATTTTGATATTGATAAATACACATTGAGTAAACAAGAGATTAAGAGACTTAGAAGATTTTGTGATGAGATGAAGACCTTACCTATGATTGAGTGGTCAAATAAGAGCAAAACTTATGATGATTTAAGTATTTCTGTTAAAAAGACAATAAAAAGACTGGATGAGATATTTTGGGATGAAATTTCAGATATGAAGTGCAGTAAAATGATTAAAGAGACAAATCCTGTGGGAGGGGAAGAAAAAGCAAGGGCCATCTTAAGTAGTTTAGAAAAGACAGGGAATGAACTTTGTGATGTGATGTATGTAGGTGATAGCATTACAGATAGAGAGGCCTTTACCCTTGTTAAAGAAAATGGTGGCTTGACCATCTCTTTTAATGGAAATGCATATGCAATAGAAGGGGCAGAGATTGCGTCTATTTCAGATCATACGATTATTATCTCCATCATAGCAGAGGCATTTTATGAAGGTGGCAGAGAAAATGTTTTGCAGATAGTTAATAATTGGAGTTATTTGGCTATTGAACAGGGCATTACAAATAACTTATTGATTAAGAAATTGTTATCAATATATCCTAAGAATCTTCCAACAGTTGAATTAATAACAGATTTAAATAAAGATAGACTTATTAAAGAAAGTGAAGGCTTTCGGAAGACCTTTAGAGGGAAAAAGGTAGGGGGATTAGGGTAATGAGTTCTGCGGGTTACGGATTAAACCCGCAACACGTAACCCGGAAGGAGGTAGACATTATGGATACAAATATAAATTCTACAACACTCTCCCTTGTTAAGGGTGATATTACTCAACAAGATACAGAGGCGATTGTAAATGCTGCCAATTCCCGCCTTGCTGGTGGAGGTGGTGTAGATGGGGCAATTCATAGAGCCGGGGGCCCCGGCATTATGGAGGAGTGCAGAAAGATTGGAGGATGTCCAACTGGAAGTGCAGTAATTACAACAGGAGGGAATCTTAAGGCAAGATATGTTATTCATGCAGTAGGGCCGGTTTATAGAGATGGAAAAGGAAAGGAAAAAAAGCTCCTTGAGAGTACTTACAGAAATAGCCTTGAGATAGCAATCGAAAAAGGGATAAAGAGTATATCCTTTCCATCGATCAGTACAGGGGCCTATGGATACCCAATAAAAGAGGCATCTAAGATTGCCCTTTGTACCATAATAGATTTTATAAAGGCAAACAAAGAGCTCGATATAATTCGCTTTGTCTTATTCTCAGAGAGTGATCTTAAGGTATACGAAGAGTCACTTGGGAAGGTGAAGGGTGAAGGGTGAAGGGGTTTTTATCTTACTGATCTGTAATTGAGCATGGTTTTATGGCCATTTTTACCGATCTTCACATCAGACCATATTTTATCTTTGACAAACCTATGGTGATTATCATAAAACTTAAGCATAACCTGATAATTCCCTTCAGGGAGTGAGATACGTGAAATCTGTATATTTTGAGGCAGCGTGAGCCAGCTTCGAAGATCCGCCTCATTGGTAGCATAAAAGAAAAGTAGGAGAATGTCTCTTACTATAGGTTGATTGGTCTCCTTTCCAACAGTATTTGCTATTGCATACTTTCCAGCAGATACAGCGGTCTGCTTTGCAATAATCCTTGCAATCTTCGCCTTAAGCTGATCAATTGCTGTTCTTTCAATATCCTCCAGTATATATGTCCGCTCATAATATTTGTCATTAATATATACCTTGGCATAAGAGATTATAGATGGGCGTGGGTGATAGGCTGGCACTGCAATGACCCTCATCTCCTGATGTTTCTGAGGAGAAAATCCACACTGAAGGATGACTATAAGTTCCCCATTACTAGGGTCATCTTTCTTAAGATCCTTTAAACTAAACCTCTTTCTCCACTTCCTATAGTCATTATCAAAATTCAGAAGACTTGATAATCTGAAGAGATCCTTCTTTACCAAGGGAAAGTTAGGTGACAGGTCGTAGACCTTTTTATAATCTATATAAGCATCATTTGGCTCCCCATTTATTTCATAAATAATCCCTGAGAGGTATATGGAAAATGGATTCAATTTATAGTTTCGCTTACCATTAGAATTATACTTGATGATCTTTTCATTTATCCGTCTGCACTCAACACGTGCATTTTCATAATCACCAAGCATTAGATAATTGATTGCCAGATAGGTATTGATCAATATCTTTTCGTAATCCTCTCCCCTATATTTCAGCGTATAATCTGTAGTTAATAGGCTTGCCGTCTGTCTTGTTATACTGAAATAGTTGATCTTTTCTGCATATCTATCTGCCTCAAGCAAAAACCTATTACTCTCTTCATACCTTCCTGCATAATGGAGAGAGAGGCCTGTATCAAGGAGATACAAGAGATTATTCCGGCCTGGGTGTTTGAATCCCTTTTTATACTCTTTGCTGGCATCAATAAAATAACCTTTATTGAACTTTGCCCTGGCCCCCTGTGTACGCTGGAGATAGCCGGCGCATCCAGCCAAACTAGTGGAGATTAGGATCACTATAATTAGCGAAAAAAACTTTTTTTGAACCATTAAAGGTCCTTACTGACCTCCCTTTCTTAAATTATCTTACCAGCCAATAAAAGGCTTGGCAACCTCCCTGGCAAACTCCTTTTCATCTGACCACTCAATAATAGAGGTCTCAAGGTCGGTAAGCTCCATATTGAATTTATAATAATTCACCTTCCTGGCCTTTAACCGTATTCCTCTTCCTTCTTCTTTGGTAATAGAGGTTATGGCTCCGGTCAGCATATATTGTGCACCAATCTGTCTTCCAAGCTTGATCTTTGTACCGGGGTTTACAAATTGTCCTGCCTGATAACCGGTTTCCCTCTGAATGTTTTGCCTCTGCTCTTTATTTATAAACCTTACTTTACGTGTCTGGGTAAGAGCTGTCCTAACCTTCTCTGTCAATGCCTTTGTATCGATATGTTCACTGGTCCGATTAGCTATTCCATAGATAATGATCACTGGTCGATCATTCCTGGATGCTATAGGTGGATTCGTGATAATTGATCCCACCATCTTTTCAGTAACCGCTTTAAGATCTGTATAATCGTATTTCTCATCCATATGAAACGGTTTGTCCGGATCAAATACCCTTGTGGTTGTCTGGCAACCAACAAGAAATAACAGAGTAATCATTCCTACCAGGACATTTTTAATCATTTTTCTTCCCCTCCATTAGTATGTTACGAGTTTCGAGTTGCGGGTTGTGAATTTAACCCGCAACTCGTAACCCGTAACTCGTATTATGGTCCCCTTGGGCTCCCCCTCCTTGTCAGGATTTGGACCTTTACAGCTTCTTTATTGGGCGCCACCAGCTTGATGGTCTTCTCCTCCTTTCCTGCGAAGATAACCTCCCTCCAAAGCTCTTTAGGATCAGGGATGTTAAACCCGCTCTGATCAAACCATTTTCCCTTTAATTCTATAAAAGCAGATCTCTTTGACCTGTTTTTCAAGTTGATTTGGACCTCCATCATACCACCAACATCTCTGTAGATTACATCTATAACCTTTATCCTTTCGTCAAAAAGGAGATCATTCTTCTCAACAGTCTTCTGGCCGCTCAATGTATCCATAGTAACTGTAGTACCTGCACTACCAGCACATCCTGCCATATAGACCCATAAAAGTAGACTAATAAGGATAAACCAGGGCCTTCTTTTTTTACCGGATATCACTATACAATTAGAATATAGATTGATCAATACTTTCATAATAACCTCTTTAATAATTTTACCACAATTTCATCTAAAATATCCCCTTAACTGCTTGAGAATAGGTAAGACATCCTGCCTGACATCCGTGGCGAGACGCCTCGGCTATTTTCCTTCCCCTTTGGGCGAGCCCTTTGTGCCGACTCTTCGGCATGATTGTTTCCATTATTTTTCCAGTCAATGGGGGATCAAGCTCTTAGTTTCTACATTAGTTATCATAATTAATGAATAGTGTCAATTGCTTATTCTTTTTTTATTTTATTTGACATTATCTATATTATCGAATATTTTTTAAAGCAAAGATTTTTTTACTATACTATGAGGTCATTGTGGATCAAGATAATACATATGATGAATTGGATCACTCCTTACCCGAAGAGAAGAGAAGATTCCCAAGGATAGACACCCATATATCTGTGAGGCTGAAAGGAAAGCAATTAAGTAAGGTCGCTCTCGACTACTTGGATGAAGTGATAAAGAATGCAAGTCTAGGGGGCGTATTTATTAATATGAGTAAGCCTTTCCCAAAAGGGACATTTGTAGAGATAAGACTTCGTCTCTCTGATAATAAAGAAATAAATGCAAAGGGTCTGGTCGTATGGACGAGAAGATTGGGCAAGCAAAGGGGGATCGGTGTACAATTTACTGAGATCATGGGAGAAGGAAAGAGATTGATAAGAGATCTTATAAAAGATTGATAGTATTTGTATCATGGTAAAGTATCTATAAAAACCTCAATTAAGCAAGGTAATTATGAGCTATGATGCCCTGGTAAAACCTGAAGAGATAAGACGGCATATTGAAGAGGTATGTGCTAAGAATACCCGTTTGGAGGTGATGATTGATGATAGTATAGTAACATTTCAGAGTCTCTTTATCGGCGGGGATCAGGATAAGAAGAATCTACTTATAGATGAACTCGTACCACATAAGGGGAATGATATAATCAAGAGATCTCATTCTATAAAGCTTGTATACATGGTGGACAGGATTATCTATACCTTCAAGTCCAGATATCTTGATTATATCAAGGATAAGCCATTATCGTTGAAGATAGATTATCCTTCTTGTGTAGAACGTCTTCAGCGACGCGAACATTTTCGAATAGAACCCTCGCTGGATGACCCTATAGAATTCTCGTTTGATCTTGTAATAAAGATTCATGGGAAGATGGTTGATATCAGTGCGGGTGGATTTGCATTCCTGGCCGAGAATAAATCCTATCATATAGAAATAGAACCAGAATCAGAGATTGGAGAGGTAAGGTTTAAACTTCCTGGTGGCGAAGAGACAAAGATTCCGGCAGTAGACAAGCATCTTAGCCAACACCATGATGATAAGAGATATAAATGTGGGGTAGAATTTAAAGCTATATCAGAGAAAGACCAAAACAAGATTGTAGCATATATTATTCAGAGACAGCAAGAGATACTCAAAAAAATAAAAGGAAAATAATTAAGGAGTAAGCCTGTTGATCAATCTTGGAAATGGAATAGTCTCCCTCACGTGAGAGATACCACAGATCCATGCCACAATCCTTTCCAAACCGAGACCAAAACCCGCATGTAAAACCGATCCGTATCTCCTTAAATCAAGATACCAGTTTAATGTCTCTACCGGAAGATTGTGTTCCCTGATCTTTGAAAGGAGTTTATTCAGGTCATCTTCACGCTCTCCACCTCCGATTATCTCACCATAGCCCTCGGGTGCCAGCATATCAACAGAGAGGGAGAGTTTCTCGTTTTCAGGATCTGACTTCATATAAAATGCCTTGCATGTTCCAGGGAATCTATGTATAAATAGCGGTTTATCAAATCTATTAGAGAGAATTGTTTCGTCATTAGCGCCAAGGTCATCTCCCCACACAATATCAGACTTCTCCTTTTTAAGTATATCAAATGCCTCATCGTAAGAGATACGGGGAAATGGCTTTCTTGCATTTTTTAATATAGACGTATCTCTTTCCAATATTCTCAACTCATTTTCCATGTTCCTGAGTGTCCTCTGTACTATATGTTCGATGAAATTCTCTGCTAATTCCATATCCCCATTGAGATCCATGAAGGCAACCTCTGGTTCCACCATCCAGAATTCTGTTAGGTGACGTCGGGTCTTTGATTTCTCTGCTCGAAATGTGGGGCCAAAACAGTACACCTTACCAAATGCCATAGCAGCGGCCTCCATGTACAACTGCCCACTCTGAGTGAGATACGCCTTATCATCGAAATAGTTAGTCTCAAAAAGGGTGGTTGTCCCTTCACATGCCGCTGGGGTAAAGATAGGGGCATCTATAAGGATAAAGCCGTTGCTGTTGAAATATTCCCTTATTGTATTGACGATCTCATTACGGATTTTGAGGATAGCAAACTGTCTTTTTGACCTAATCCAGAGGTGACGGTGATCTATGAGAAAGTCGGTCCCATGTTCCTTGGGGGAGATAGGATATTTTTCAGCTATCTGGAGTAACTCTAATGAGGTGATCCCTAGTTCATATCCCCCTATTGATCTCTTATCTTCCCGCACCCTTCCACTTACTACTATAGAGCTCTCCTGAGTAAGCCCATCAAATAGATCGAAATATTTGTGATCAGCCTCCCCTTTGACCAGCACCCCCTGCATCATCCCTGTGCCGTCCCTGATTATAAGGAACCCGATCTTTCCGCTCGATCTCTTATTATAGACCCACCCCTTGATGGTGATCAGATCGGAAGAGCACACGTCTGAACTCCAGTCACATTCCTTTATCTCGTATGCCGTCTTCTGCTTGAAAAAAAAAAAAAAAAAACAGAAAACAATAATAAAAACAATAAATCC
>CAJVYE010000031.1 GCA_913009285.1 uncultured Nitrospirota bacterium
ATATTCCATCTGAGAAAAGGTGTAAAATTTCATGATGGGACTGAATTTACAGCAGATGATGTGAAGTATACCTTTAATACAATACTCGATCCTTCTCTTGGATCCCCAAAACGTGACGGATACAAGGTGATAAGCAGGATCGAGGTAATAGATAGATACACTGTTAAATTCATTTTGAAAGAGGTATTTGCCCCATTTCTCTCAAATATGGTAATGAAGATACTTCCCCGTCATATAGTCCGGAAGATGGGGAAAGATTTTGCTAAACAGCCAATAGGAACAGGGCCATTCAGATTCATAGGATGGAAGATGGATGAATGGGTTCGTTTTGAGGCGAACAAGGATTACTTTGAAGGAAGCCCCAGGCTCTCAGGGATCATCTACAGGATTATCCCTGATGAGACGGTCCGTATACTGGAACTGGAAAAGGGTAATATAGATCTTGTACAAAACGGGATATCCTCTGATATACTACCCAGACTTAAAAAGAATCCTGCTCTTAAGATTCTGAAAAAACCAGGTACCAATTATTCCTATATGGGGTTCAATATGGAGGACCCGATACTTAAAGACGAAAGGGTAAGACGTGCCTTTGCTTATGCAATCGACAGGGAAGGAATAATAAAATATATACTTAAAGGTTTAGCAACACCTTCCAGCGGCCTACTCTCTCCTTTCAACCAGTTCTACGAATCAGATGTGAAGAGGTTTAAGCATGATCCGGAAAGATCAAAGAGACTCCTTGAGGAGGCAGAATATAGGGATCCGGATGGTGATGGCCCAGGTTTTAGATTTGAGGTTGTGTATAAGACATCTCAGAACGAACAGAGAAAACTTATTGCAGAGGTTATACAGGAACAGTTGAAGAAGGTAGGGATAGGAGTCAAGATAAAAAGCTATGAGTGGGGGACATTTTTCTCGGATATCAGGAGAGGTAATTTTCAGATATATACACTGACATGGGTAGGCCTGACAGATCCGGATATATACTATTATATTTATAATTCAAAGAGTATCCCACCTGTGGGTGCCAATCGTGGGAGATATGTCAATCATGAGGTAGACAGACTTACAGAGGAGGGGAGGATAACCTTGAACATAGACAAACGAAGAGAGATATACAGCCGTATTCAAAAGATCATAGCAGCAGATGTCCCCTATGTAAGTCTGTGGTATGCTACCAATGTAGCTGTGATGAAGAAGGGGGTAGAGGGATTCGTGCTCTATCCTGATGAGGATTTTGCCTCCCTTAAGGATGTCTATATTGATTCTAAATCTGAAATTAAACTCAAATAATGCAATTGAAATCGTTAGAATACGCTGAAGAAGTGCCACAGGCGGCGTTGCTTCAATAGCTTTGGGCACAGACATTATAATCCTAACATCCCGTCCATAAGATTTATTTGTCTTTCAGCGTAAGAGGCAACTGTATGATTATGAGTAACGACTACAATCGTCTTTCCATCTTTATGTAATCTGCTGAAGATATTCATTATCTCCTGACCAATCCTGGTGTCAAGATTACCTGTTGGTTCATCTGCTAAGAGTATAAGGGGATCATTTATAATTGCCCTGGCTATGGCAGTGCGCTGTTGCTCACCTCCTGAGAGTTCTCCAGGTCTGTGTAACATCCTCTTCTCCAGTTCAACATTTTCAAGGATATCTATTACCTTTTTGTGTATCTCATCCCTTGGTATACGGTTATAAAGGAGGGGTAACCCTACATTCTCCATCACAGTGAGTTGCGGGATAAGGTTAAAGGACTGAAAGACAAGCCCTATATTCCTGTTTCTTATCTTTGATAGTTCCTTGTCGTTATATCCGGATATAGGGATATTATCGAGGAGGTAGCTTCCTGATGTTGGTCTATCAAGGCAGCCAAGGATATGCATCAATGTGGATTTTCCGGAACCTGACGGACCGCATATAGCAACAAACTCACCCCTATCTATCTCGATATTTATATCCCTCAGCGCATGTATCTCAACATCCCCTGTATTGTATACCTTACATAGATTGGAGAGATGAATTAACATGATTTTAGCTCACTTAAGGCACTACTTCCGATAGTGTAAGATATACCTTCTCATCCTCACGGAGACCTTTCTTGACCTCTACATAGTCCTCGTTACTCTTTCCTGTCTGTATATCCCTCTCTTCAGGTCCTTCTCTCCCTTTAACCCGGCAGATGGTCTTCCCCTCCCTCTCAAATACCGCCCCCACCGGGATATAAAGTACATTCTTCAGCCTATCTACCAGTATCTCTACCCTGGCAGTCATACCCGGTCTTAACCTGTAATCATTATCATCCAGCGCTATCTGTAGATTAAAATACTTCCCAATAGAATCACCATCCTGCGAGGCCAATGTACCTACCAGATCAACCCATCCTTTTAGTTTCAGATCTGGATAGGCATCTATCTGCACTATTACACTTTGTGCCGGCTCTACTCTATGTATATCTATCTCCCGGATACGGGTATCCACTATCATCTTAGAAAGATCAGGTATTAGAATGATCCCCTGATGACTCCAGACAGAATCACCTATCTGTACCTTTCTTCTCTCCCCACCAATAGCAATCTTCTTGTAGACAACAAAACCTGATATAGGTGCATATATCTTTGTCTTCTTGAGTTGATCCTCTGTAAGTTTCAATCTTTCAATTGCAGATTCAAGCCTTACCTCTGCCCTCTTTACTATCGACCCCTGTCGTGCTATCTGATAATAAGTAGTTTGTTTTAATTGTGCCAGCTCATCCCTGGCCTTATTAAGTTCTGCCTTTGCCTTCTCGATATTGGCAGGATTGGTATATTCCTTGTGTGTATTAAATCTTAACCTTGCAATCGAAAGCTCTGATCTTGCCCGAAGCAGACTCAACTTTGCCTTATCCAATTCATCCCTGTTGATAAATTCTTTATTATACATCTCCTTAAAGTCGTTGTACTCATTTTCTGCCTGAGTAACCATCCTCTCTGCCTCTTCAACCTTTGCCTCTAACTCCTTCTCCTCTACCACTCCTACCCCCTCAAGGACATTGCTTAACTTAAGCCCTAATAACAATACCTGATGCTCGGCGGTTTTAACCTCATCCTCATTCTTGGCAATCTGTAGTTTAAGATCCTTTTTAGTCTGCTCAAGTACAGCCTTTGCCTCCTTGATCTCTGTCTTCAGCAGTGCAATATTATCCTCAAAAAGGGTCTCATCGAATTGAACAATGAGATCCCCTTTTTTAACGTATGTCCCTTCTGGTATCAGCTTTACAATCTTTGCCTGATTACTCCTGATCTCTGAGCCAAGGATCACAGAATTGAGCGATCTCAGGCTACCGCTTTCTACGATCTTGATTATAAGATCCCCCTTTTTGACATCAGCAAAGATAGGCGTAGCAGAGTCTATGATATGTGCCTTCCTGTTGAGATTCCCTACAAAGAGCCCTATCAGCAATACAGATGCTAAAATAGATGATACCTTATGTCTTTTTATCCATTCCATTATCTGAACTTATCACCCTCCGCCAGACTATTTTAACCGCAGAGGCGTTGAGTAAAAAATATTACTCTCTGCGGTAATTAATTATCTGAAAATCTATAATGTAAAATCGTCTTCGCCCAATATCCCTGCAACCTTTTTTAGCCTTGCCTGAGATATAATATAATCTGTTATAGCTGTTATATAATTACCCTTAGATTTTATCAGATTCTCCTCTGCCTCGATTACAGACAGATTATCCGACAGACCCTTCTTATACCTCAGCATTGCGAGTTCCAGGACCTTTTCTGCCTGCCCCACATGTCTTTTTTGAATCTTGATATTCTCCAGATTCCGTGAAAGATTCCTTATACTATGCCTAACCTCCCGAATGATATTCTCTTTAATAAGTTGGCGATTCCGTTTCCTTTTCCTGAGATCTATCAATGTCCTCTGATGGGATGCCTTCTCAGATGCCCTGTCCAGGGTGAGTGAACTGAGCAGGCCAATACCATATCTCTCGTCATCCAGATCAGTACTATCTTCAAAACTGCTGCCAGTGCCGTATCTGGTATAATTAAGTGACAGATCCACAGAGGGGAGGAGGTTCCATTTTGCGATCTTTACCCTTCTCTTTGCATCATTAATCTCTGCCTCTGCCTCTCTGAGCTCCAGTCTCTTTTTTAAGGCAAGATCTACATATTTAGAAAGATCTGCATCGATTATTTTATAGTCTATTTTAGAATCTACCTCTATCCGGGTATCCATCGGTAGCCCCAAAAGGATCTTAAGGCTGTCCTTTGAATCCTCCCACGCATCCTTTGAATCGGCAAGCGCCATCTTTGCCTCAGACAGTCTGATCTCGGCCCTGAAAAGATCCATTCTGGATACCCTTCCTGCCTCTAGCTTGGCCCTTGTTGCCTCAAGGAGTTTCATTGCCCTGAGCAAGGACTTTTTATGGACATCGATGATCATTTTTTTCCTTACTATCTGGTAGTAATTCGAGATGACATCCAGGATCAGTTGTTCTCTTGCTATTCCTACCAGATTTTTTCTCTTAAGTATCCTCCTCTCTGCATCCATTATACCAGCAGGGGTTGTGAGTAACCCTAATCCCCTCAGCAAAGGCTGTCTGATCTGTGTCCTTACCTCAGATAGATGTGAGGTATCGAGATTGGTCGTCCCTGTATTTACTTCCAGCACTGTCCCTGTCCTTAACTTCTTACTGAATGATAGAACAAACCTTCTACCTGTCTGGGTTCCCAAGACATAGTCTGTTGAAAGAGACTGATTGAATCTGGTACTGAATTCAGATTTTGCTATATCGAGATCAAACATGGAACTGGAAAGGGAGTCCTCAACATCTTTAAGATTGCGGTTATTCTTTAGGGCAAGCTGAATGGCATCATTGAGAGATATTGTGAGATGACTACTAACATCTGTATCCCGGGCAAAGGCATCAGAAGAAAATATAGACAGGATTAACAGGATATGCAGGATGCCTTTGATAATGTTTTTCATGGTTTCGAGGTTGTTTCCTTGTCCACCATATATGACTATCCTATCTATGAATTTAGAGCCCTTATAGGGCTATATAGTATTAATTTATAATGCTATATCTAACTGCACAGGTCGCATGTTTTTACTAATATTACCAACCGTGCAAGTTTCAGATATACATATTTTAACCTAATGTCAATTCTGCGAACCCTTAACATTAGGGTTCTGGATAATAATAATATTCATCTGCACCTATGTCAAATTCTGATCCATCACCTGTTCCTGTTTTGCCATCTCCATCATTTCCCCTTTGCTGCCCATCAATATCATCTGTGGGTGCACCATCAGAGGTGCCATAATCGATGCAGGGGGAGCTTCCTGTTATGTGATAATCATTAAAAAAGTTTACAAATAGTGGATCAAAAGAGATATTATTGGTATTTGGTGGATCGTAGATATCAATATTTGTCCATTTAAGATCAGAATAGGTAACTGTTACTGAACTCGGCGGTACTACAGGTACTACATATAAATCGGTATTATCATAATTCTCACAATTATCCCATATAATAGAATTTTTTATGTTAATAGTACCTGAATCTACATAGACACCAGATCCTTTTGCACAATTAGCGGAATAGTTATTTGATATGGTATTATTGGTGATATTGGAAGATGAGTTACTAATGAAGATGCCTCCTCCTTGCCCCTTATAAGTCTGATTATTTGTAATAAAGTTATTTTCCATTACTATTGAACTGGAGGAATCCAGATATATCCCACCGCCATTACTGATTGCCTCATTATATTTAATTGTATTGTGGGTTACAGCAATAGAACAAGAGGAATTTATAGCAATTCCTCCTCCTTCATTTGTTGTGCTACCATCACTAATTATAAAACCGTCTATCATGGCACTGTGGATATTGTTAAAGATAACCATGCCTTTATTTAAATTGAACCCATCTATTATAGTTATATAATTAATTATATCTCTTTTTTTGAATTCTGGATCATATCCTCCCTTCAGTGTTATATATGACTTCATAATAATACTTTCATTATACCATCTCTCCTCACCCCCTGCGACACGGATAACTGTATCTTTTTCAGGAGCATTATCTATGCCTTCCTGTATTGTCTTGTAAGGCTTACTCATAGAGCCATCACAATCAAGTGTACAATTGCTATTACTATTATCCACATAGATAAATTTTCTATCTACTGACCTAAAATCCTGCCCTGTAACATCTTCATCCTTAACCGTTACCTTGATACTGCCTTGATCAAAGTCAAATCCTGTTATAGATGGTGTAACTGTGTAATCACCGTTGTATAACCCACTAAATGTATAGGTGCCAGAACAATCTGTGTAAACCGGTTCTGGTATGAGTGGACTGCTGCCAGAGAGTGTAACCATTGCCCTGACAAGCCCGACACCTGAGAAAAGTATTAGCCGGCCTGATATGGAATAATCTCCTGGAGAAATAAATATATTCATAGTTATTGGCACGTCCGGTTCAATATCCACAATTACAGACCCCTCAAAGATTACATTATTCTGTGAATCCCTTGCCTGTGCCAGAATGGTCCTGTCTTTACCTGGTGGAACATATATTGAGAATTGTATTGGTGTGGTAATATCCTCTGTTGTCCTTTCGATAGCAGGTTCTATGTCAGGGCCTGAGATCTTTAGATATATTTCAGTATAGCTTGAAGCATTTGGGGATATGGCGGCCCTCTTCATCTCGATATCAATCTTCTGTACAGCGGCATCAGAAGATGGTGCTTCCCCATCTCTTCCTCCACTACTGCATGAGATTATTGAGGAAAGGAAAATAAAGAGTATTATATAGCATAAATGATCTCTTATCTTATATTTTTTCATTCTCACTCCATTCATCCTTTAACAGCACAATTGCTGTCACTCCATAGGTATTCTATGGTGGAGTTATGATAATATTTATTAGGCAACTGTCATATCAAATGATGCACTATTCCCCGTACTATCAGTTACTGTTATGGTAGTAACTCCTGCAATATTGTTTGGTCCCCTCACAAAGAGGGCCTCAGCTGTATTGGCTTGATTTGGCTGTACATCTCCAACCCTTAGATCGCTTGATGACCATTGATATGGTGGGGTACCCCCTGAGGCGTTTAATTGTACCTGCTGCTGTTCCGCATCTGGATCTATTGTTATGATATCTGTCTGATAATCAATTGTAACATTGGATAATGAACCATCATTACCGCTACCTCCACCACTTACAAGGACGGCCAATCCACCCCCTATAGCGGCTGCACCGGCTACTATGGCAGCAATTGTCCCTTTGCCAATCGCTCCACCAGTAGCAGCGGCAGTAGTTCCTCCTGCCGCACCATAGGTAGTTATTGATGATTCAACACTGGCTATAATGGCACCTGTCCCAATAAGAAGAAGAGGGGTTGCCTTGAGTGCCTTCTTTGCAAGTTCAAAGTCAGGATCGTATTCGAGTGCCTTTTGATATTCCTTTGCCGCTGCCCTATAAAGCTCCTCATCTGTATAGTCAAGGCCCTGTGAATAATGTACAAAGGCCTTATAGCTCTTTGTATGTATTGTATTTATCTCCTTTAAGAGGGCAGGATCGAGCTTGTCCTCACTGTATCCCAAACCTTGCAAGATCTCAAAGGCAAGGATTTTTTCAACCTTGTAGAGCTCTGACATGGGCCCCTCTGCCCCCTGATTACCCAGGAATCTGCTCGTCTCTGTATGGATCAGTGTTGAGTCGATCTTTATACGCTCCTTTTTCAGATCGAGATAGCTCCCTGTAGTGATTTTTGCTGCCATCAGGAGTTTTCCGACCCGTGGAGCAGATCTCTTATTAACCAGTCCTGATTCTGACAGTTTCAATTCATCCAGCATGGCCTGTATCCTCATCCTCTCCACCACATTGAGACCCTTTACATGGGAGAGGTCGGTGATGATCATGGCGGTGAGTCCCTTTCTTAAGGGGTCTAATTCCTTTGATCCAAGATTGTTAAAATATGTGACTGCAATGGTATTCTCCTTTGGCTTCAGTAGTCCTATGGCCTTTTCTTTTTCTACTGCCTCCTGTGCCAATCTTTTGGCATCCTCACGTATCAGGAGTGTAAGGTGTTGCCGGATCTCGCCGGATAATCTAGTATCTGCTGACTCCAGAAGGGTATATCTCTGCCATTCCTCTATTGCCCGGGCCGTATCATTTAGTCTCAGATAAGTCAGCCCCAGGTACAACGATACTTCACTGTTATTAGGGGCCAGGGATTTGGCACTGGTCAGTTTATCAAGTGCCTCCTCGTATCTCCCTCCTTTGTAATGATTGATCCCCTCTTTTATTGTCATGCTGACATCCTTTTTGTCCGGTCCAGATGCATATAAAACCATATTACAGTCAAAGAGGATCAGAAATGATGCAAAGGTAAATATTAAGGTAATTGATATGATCTGCTTAAATATGGATTCTCTATTCATGCTGATCCCTCTTCCAATAATAAGTTCTAATTTTGTATTAATTATATCACATTTATATCTAACTCTCAAAGCCTCATATGTTAAAATTTGTGATTCAGACACTGTAAAAAGAAATTACACATTCTGTTTCCCTCCCATCGGAAATTTTTTAATTTCTGGGCGGAATACCTGCCAAATCCATTAAGACAATTGATCACCTGAGGTTTATTATACC
>CAJVYE010000032.1 GCA_913009285.1 uncultured Nitrospirota bacterium
ATGGAGTGGTACTGATAAGCGTTATGATGAGCATATAAGAGTGCGTATGTCAGTTGTATATTTTTGTTTTTTTTTTAATGCTACGGCGACCACCGAGATCTACACTCTTTCCCTACACGACGCTCTTCCGATCTCTTCTATTTAGTAGGTTTCTCGCCCCAAACACTGATGAGGTGGTATCCGAATGTGAGGTAGGATTAATTGGTTCTTTCGTAAAAGAATTGATCAACTTTATCTCTTCTCAAGAATCTTCCGCAGGATATCAGGGGATATATCTTCCTCTATCTTTACCTTTCCAATACCTTCCGTCAGTACAAATCTTATCTTATCATTCCTTACCTCCTTATCCAGATATATAGAGGCTATTATATCATCCGGTTCCAGATCAGGGAGTTGTGTTGGGAGTCCTATGTTACTTAAAAGGTTCTCTATTCTTGAGGAATCATCTCTGGCACAGAATCCCATCTCTTCTGATAACCGTACGGCATATACCATCCCTATTGAAATCGCCTCACCATGTCTGAAATCCCTATACTGCGTAAGCGTCTCTATGGCATGTCCTATTGTATGACCAAAGTTGAGAACCGCCCTGTAACCTGCCTCCCTCTCATCTAGCTCTACTACACTTCCTTTTATTCGGCAGGATGTCTTTATAATATATCTTAAAGCGTCATGATTCAGCAATAATACTGCTTTTATATTCCTTTCAAGGTATTCAAAAAGATCGGCGTCAGCTATGATACCATATTTAACGACCTCAGCCAACCCTGCAAGGAGCTCTTCCCGGGGAAGTGTTCTTAGCGTCTTTGTATCAATAATGACTGCCCTAGGCTGATAGAATACACCGATCATGTTCTTACCCTCAGGATGGTTGACCGCTGTCTTACCGCCGACACTACTATCTACCTGAGCCAATAGTGAGGTTGGAATCTGTATATAGGGGATACCTCTCATATATGTGGCGGCAATAAATCCTGCTAAGTCGCCGATGACCCCACCGCCTAGTGCTGCAATAGTCGACCCACGATCGACCTTTAAGGTTATAAGTTCATCGTATAATCTCTCTGCCTCCCTAATGGTCTTGAACTCCTCACCATCAGGAACCTCTACTGTATGTGAATCAAAACCAGCTCCCCTTAGACCCGAGTTCACGGCCTCGCCGTAGAACTTATTCACAGAAGGATTGGTTATAATTACAACCTTTTTTCCGGCACCAAGGTCTCTGAGGATATCACTTATACCCTTAAGGATATCGAACCCTATATATATCTTGTAGCTTCTCTCCTTGAGATCGACATCTATACATTCTAAATTGTGCATATCGGGTTTCGAGTTGCGGGTTTCGAGTTGCGGGTTGCGGGTTGCAAGTTGCGAGTTACGAGTTTAAACCCGCAACCCGCAACCTGTTATTTTTCACTCTTTACTATCATTGGTGTGATAAAGACCAGGAGTTCTGCATCCTCATCCTTCCCTATTTTCTCCCTCTTGAAGAGCCATCCAAGTACAGGTATATTGTTAAACCAGGGCACACCTGATTTCTCGCTAGAAGTTCTGCTCGTATACAAACCTCCAATAACCGTGGTATCACCATCCATTACCAGAACCTCTGTGGTTGCCTTTTTCTGCATTATTGTTGGCATACCCGCTGACTGGTTGGCAAAATCTGCCTCGTCCTTGGTGACCTCTATGATTAGAGCTATATAGTTATCAGGGGTAATATGAGGTGTAACTGTCAAACTTATACTCGCATTCACAAATTGTGTCCGGGTCCCGCTCGCTGAAACGCTCTGGTAGGGAATCCTGCGTCCACTCTCAATTACTGCTTCTTTATTATTCAATGTGGTAATCTTGGGATTCGATAATATCCTTCCTTTACCAGAGCTCTCCATGGCAGAAAGCTGTATATCCAGTATCTTTGTATTGCCTATATTCCCAAAGCTCATTCCTAGACCACCTCCCGTTGAACGAGAGATTGCTGCCGGCAGATCTACTATATAGTTCCCTTGTGGAGTAACCCCTGGGGTAAGGTTCTGGACACCACCACTACCTTGTGAAGGGGATGTCAGAGCTCCTCTTATATTGGTGTAGTCTTGACCGGAGGCAGTATTATATTTACCACCCCACTGAATACCCAATTCTCTGGTATAGTTGCGGTTTATCTCAACAATCCTTGCCTCAATCGTAACCTGAGGTGTCCTCTTGTCCAGCGTATCGATAAGGGTCTTCATCTCCTCCATATTGAGCTTAATATCCTTAAGTATCAAGGTGTTTGTACGGACATCGATTGTTATCGACCCCCTCTCACTCTTAAGGGACTCCAGATTCGACTGCATTTCTGATATATCTGCATAACTTATACGGACTATCTCTGTGATGAGGGGCTCTGCCCTCTCCTTTGCCTTCTTTGCCTCTATCTCTGCCTGTTTTGTCTGTGCCTTATCCTGTTGTTCCTTAAGAAGTTCACTTCTGGGGAGTATTCTGATAATATTTCCCTCTATCTGCATCCCCAATTTACCGTTTTTCAATATAATATCCAGTGCCTGATCCCACGGCACATTTTTTAGACGTAACGTCACCTTCCCCTTTACAGAGTCACTGGTGATAATATTATATCCACTTATCTCTGTAATAAAGCGAAGGATATTTATTATATTAGCATTCTGAAAATCAAGGGAGATGAGTTTCCCTGTATATTTCTTTTTTAATTCTTTCTCTTTGGATTTCGCAGCAGATACTTCTACAATCCCTGTGAACATCTCCTCTTTTTCCTTGGATTTCTCTTCCCCCTCTTCTACTTCTATCTCTTCTTTCACTTCTGACGGGGCTTCAACATGGGATTCTACTTCCTCTACTACTTCCTCTTCTACCTCAACAGCCCTGGATGGAGTAATCTCTGTAGGTTCCTCTAATAGAACCTCCTCACCAATAGAGGAAGAACTTTTAATATCAATAAAGATAGTATTGCTATCTGATCTCAGTATCTCATAGGGGACGATTTGATTCAGTCCTATCTCAATCCTGGTGATATTACTCTCAACAAAGTGGAGAGGTTTAATCACATTTACTGGCCCTTTGTTTAACTCGATAGGCTCCTGGAATACCCCTGTATCTATACCAGGAATATCTATTATCAATCTCAGAGGATCCTCCAGTTTGAAAGCTGTATACTGAATCACCTCATCAGTCGCCTCAATAGAAATCCTGACACCATCTGGGAGTGTCTCTGTGTCGATTCTCATCAAAGCAGGGATCTTCTGTATTGCCGTCTCAGGTCCTTTATAAACCTTCCTGCCTGCACAACTATATAAGGTTATACTTGAGATCGATATAAAGATTAGCGATATTATCAATATTGGAAATCTTCTCTTTCGTCTTTTCACTCACCTATCCCTCCTCTTTTTGCAGTTTCAAATATATTGTCTCACTCATCACCTTTCCCAGATAATCAACATATTTCTCCTCAACAATAAGACCATTATCAGTTATATCTTTGACTATCCCGTTATTTACCCCTATTACCATTCCGTCCGTTATAGTGTAGCCCCTGCCATCTTGTGTTTCTATAAGTGCATTGTTACCCAATTTACCCCAAATTACTCCCACCACTTTTAAAGAAAAAAGATTAACCCTTGTAAGGGGGTGTCTATAGGTCACACCTTTATACTTCTTAATCACACGTGTCCTTAAGTTTTTATACTTCGCAATCTCACTCTTTCGCTGCTCAGCAGTAAGCTCTTTGAATGAATTTAAATCCTTAAAGATATCTTCATACCGGGTTATTTCTTTATACATTTTGGGATCATTCTTTTTGAAATATTCATAAGTAACAATATCAATCCTGAGATTCTGGAGCTCCTCCTCGCTCAATCTGCGAAACCCCTCACTGGAGAAAGCTATATCAAATAGGAGTGATTTAAATGGATCTCTTTTTCCAGTAGGATCATAGGAATATACAGATTCTTCTGCAACAGAAATGGAGATAGCTATCAAATTGATAACACCAGAAAGTATTACTATAATGGTGATAATAAAAGCAAGCTTGATTCCTTTATTTATTATATCCTGCATCTTCATTTTTCCTTCGGAGTTGCTGTAGCACTCTCAATATACTTAAAAGTAATAGCCTTACATTTCGTCTCTAGGATAGGTATTTTGTCATCTGATTTTAACCTCAACTTTATATCGGTTATGTCCACAATCCGTGTAAGCTTCCTCACCCTGTCAAAGAATGTAGCTATATTATGAAAACTCCCTACAATGTTCATCTCAACAGGGACCTTGGAATAAAAATCTATACGATTCTCTGAAAGTGGTTTAAAGAGTATAACTTCCAGACCTGCCTGTGAACCTAAATCAGATATCTGTGTCAGCAGTTCTGGTATCTCTTTGCCGTTCGGCAGTTGGATGCGGGCAAAGGATAATTCATGATTTAGTTTCTCTATCTCTGTCCTTAAGGCAGGCATCTTTTTGATAAACCTATCATATTTACTGTATTCATCCTCCAAACCTTTAAGCTTAGTACTGAGAATCTCCATCTTATTATCTTTTTTTCTGTAAAAAAAGGAGTAATATGCCAAAAACAACAGGCATATTACCACTCCTACTGCCAGCCATCTCTGCCATACAGGAAACTCCTCTATCCTGTCATATGGTATCTTATCAAGAAGAACCCCTATCTCCATTTATTTCTTCCCTTTTCTTTTACAGTTGATTACAAATTTCCTTAACTTGTCGCCCTTAACAGATGCCCGTTTAGATTCCTGTAATTCTACAGCAGATAGGTATTTCAATTGCTCAAGATTCTTCATAAATCTTGCAATACCAGGATCTGAGAACGAAAATCCTTGGATCTTTACTATTGATGTACTTTCCTCGAAAGAGGTAAGCCATATCTCATCCGGGAGACTCATATTTATATCATCCATAACACGCGTCGGATTTGCCTGATTTTTCTTAAGACCTGAAATAACCTTAATTATATGCTCCAATCTCTTTTTCTTCTCTTCAAACTCCTTTACTGTATTTACCTCCTTCTCTATTTCATTCAATTTCTTCTCTACAACTTTAATTTCATCATTAAGACGCTCTATCTTATTGTTGTGTAGATGACTCACGAGCCCTATCATCCCCAGTGATAAGACTAACAGAAGTATAGCAAGAAGGATCTGCTTCTGGATATTGGCGATCTTCTTGACTTTTCTGTAATTTAACAGATTTATCTTTATCATCTGTCGTCAAATCTCCTCATAGCCAATCCAATACTAGTTGCAGCTATAGGAGCCATATCTTTTATGTACTCAGGATCGAACATATTATAATTTACCTTAATGTTCTTAAAGGAATCAACAATCTCAACCGGTAATCCCAGACTATTGGATAGAAACTTGTTGATTCCCTCCATAGCAGCCCAGCCTCCACTTAGCACAACCTTATCTATCTCCCTATTGGCTGCCGTACTATAAAATTCAAAGGATTTGGCGATCTCCTGTGAAAGACCCTCTGTGGCTGCGGTTATCATGGGTATTACATCCTTATGGGAAACCCCATCTGCCTCTATCCCCATTTTGAGATTTTCAGCCACTTCAGGACCTACATTTAATTCATTCTGGATTGCACGGGTACAGACATCCCCCCCTATAGTTAGGTCCCTTGTGAAAGAGGTTACCATCCCCTCAAGGATATTGATATTTGTGAAAGATGCTCCAATATCAACCAGGGCTATTACCTCCCCTTCCTGGAATCCGTAGTTAAACTCATATTCATTCTCAATAGCGAAGACATCTAGATCTATTACAACGGAATCCAATCCAGCACCATTGATCAAACTGACGCGCTCTGCAATTATATCCTTCTTAACTGCCACCAGGATTACATCCATCTGGTCTTCAGGTTCTTCCTCTAATCCTGCTTCTTTTGGTCCTTCTGTCAATTGAATCTTCCTGATTATCTGGAAATCGATATTGACATCGTCAATATCAAAGGGGATATACTGCTCTGCCTCCAGTGGTATAGATTCAGCCAATTCATCATCTGTCATAATAGGAACATTTATCTTTTTTATAATAACAGATTCACCCGAGACAGCCGTGACAAGATGTTTTATCTTTACCTTTTCACTGGAGACAAGTTTCCTGATTGCCTCTGTTATGTCCTCTGGTTTCTCTATCACCCCATCGACAATAGCATCAGGAGGAGTGGGCATGATCCCAAAATTCATCAATTCGAAACCCTTTCTTGTCTTTTTGAGACGGGCTAGTTTTATAGAATAGGCCCCTATATCCAATCCGATAACTTCTGTATTCTTTGTTACAAACACAGTTTAATCCTCATAAAATATCTTTTCCCTCTCACTCAACTTGTAGCCTAATGCCATGATAATTTTTCTCTTTGTATCTAACCTGGAGGTGTTTTCCTTTTCTATCCTGGTAATAGTCTGAACGGTAACATTTGCCTTACGTGCCAGCTCGGCCTTGCTCATCATTTTAGACTCTCTTATTTTTCTGACATTATTCCTCCCCATCTTCTACCCCCGAAACGCATCTTTCATTTTTTTTCATAATAAATTTAATAATAAAAATTTACTTCCTTATATATTTAAATGCAAATTTAAATGCAAATAATTTTACAAAAAATATGGCAAACAAAGATTGTTCTTCTGTATATTCAATATAATAAGGCAGCTAAAATTTGTCAACATTTATTTTATATTTAATTAAATTTAAACAAATTATATTATCATTAAGGTATAAGTCTTTGTGAAAAGAAGGGCTATTAGCCTTTGGCCTTTAAATTTTTCTCCTTGACACCACTCTTTTATTATGTTTAAATTTATATCATTCAGTCACTGCGAATTTCCCTTTTCCCTTCCTCTGAGTGGCATGAACAAACTTGTTTGTCCGTGGGTTTATAGTGAGGGAGTATTTTCAAAGAAAGATAATGAAAAAAATATTCTCACCGTCACACATAGGATTTTTATTTCTTTTAACTGCCATGATGTTGATCCTCGTGAGCTGTGGTGGCGGCGCTGGCGGTAACAATAATGACCCCGGGAAGCCGAATATAACCTTAGTGTCAATAGAAATCTCTCCGGCCATTTCATCTATTTCGTTAGGTGCGAATCAACAGTTTATGTCTACCGGTAAATATAGTGATAATTCTACTAAGGATTTGACAGATTCTGTTAATTGGGATTCATCTACAGGCGCAGCCACTATCAGCAACGAAAGAGGTAGTGAAGGCCTTGTTACTACTATGGCTGAGGGGACAACCACAATCACTGCTACTTTAGAGGGTATAAGTGGGACGACAGAGTTAGAGGTTGTGTTAACAGTCATTGACAAAATTCCCGGCATTAGCGGTGGCCCGTACGTTGATAATCACGATGGCACTGTAACGGACGAGACAACCGAACTCATGTGGCAACAGGAGGATGATGATATAACAAAGATATGGGCCGATGCAATTACTTTTTGTGACGATCTGGTACTTGGTTATAGTGATTTTTCTGACTGGCGACTGCCGACAAAGAAGGAGCTTATAACAATTCTTGATTATGAAACGACTTCTCCAGCCATACACGATATCTTTCTTAACACGAACTCAGGGGACTACTGGTCGTCTAGTACATACGCGTACACACCAGGGTATGCGTGGTATGTCCAGTTCAGCAATGGCTGTGTCAATGGCGGGAATAAGGAGAATGAAAGGTTTGTCCGGTGCGTTCGGAACTAATAGTGATTTGATTATTTATGGAAATATGAATATTTATTCCACTGCAAAAACCCAGAAATTGGTAGCCGCAGGCTTTAGCCTGCGAACAATTTTGCTATAAATCAGCCTCTTACGCAACCTAAAGGTTGCGGCTACCCTGTTTTTGGGGTTTTTGCAGTGGAATAAATATTCATTCAAGGAGAAAGAGAGATGATGAATATACGGCTCTTCTTTATGATGGCAACAGTATTGTTCTTTGCCGGTACTAATGCCGTGACCGGAAGCTTCACCGACAATGGCGATGGTACTGTAACGGATAATAGGTTTGGACTTATATGGCAACAAGATGGAAGTCAAAATATGACTTGGGAGGATGCCAGTAGCTATTGCACTGATCTGGAACTCCCCGCTGACGCTTGTGATACTGAGGGCTGGCGGCTTCCCAATATCAAGGAGCTGGCATTCTTAACCGATGAAAACCTACATTCTCCTGCTATAGACCCAATTTTTGAAACGGATTCATTGCACTACTGGTACTGGTCGGATACTACCGTGGTGTTTGGTGTCACAGACTCCATATGGGGCGTGAACTTTAGCAACGGTGATATCAATGGCCAAGATATATCAGAGTCTGGCTCTGTACGGTGCGTTTGTAGTCCCTAATAATCAAATCGAAAATCGACATTCAAAAAGAACTTAACGCCTTCGGCGGACTATTTAGCCGCTGACCCACGCAGATTAACACAGAACTTTATTCCACCTCTGGCGGAATAATCTTTTGTAACCGTTCACGGTTGGAAATTAGAAATTAGGTAATAGTTCAGCCACCTTTTCAAAATTATTACGACCTGTACAACCAAAAATCAGCTTAGAATACAGACACATGCTATTTATGTAACCCTTTCAGGGTAATTCGTTTTTTGATTCTTTTTCCCAGGGT
>CAJVYE010000033.1 GCA_913009285.1 uncultured Nitrospirota bacterium
AAAATGAGGCTGTACCGCTAGTTATAATGACCCACTCTGCTGTAGAGCGTGATGTTCAATCCGCCCTGTCTGAGATTGATAAGCTTGATGTGGTTCTGGAAAAGACGGTTCTGATCAGAGTGGAAGATGGGGGATGAACAAATCGAGAATCGAAAATAACAGTAAGCGTTCACAGAACACTGAAATTGGAAATTGGAAATTTGTGTTATCGTAATAGTTCACCATAGAAAGACACGGAATATCACTGGAATTTATTAATAGGACTTCATCTTACGATGAAGTTCCATTAATAAATTTCAGTGTAAATCCGTGAATATCCGTGGTAACGTATTATGCTTTTTAAGGATTAAAATTATGGCTGAACTATTACCTAATTTCTAATTTCCAATTTCAAACCGTGAACGGTTACAAATAACAAAAGGCGAGGGATATTTTCAGATGAGAAGTAATAAGTACAGGGCATGGTTTCAATGTATCAGTGAGTGTAATACAAGATACAATCTTGATGAGATAATCTATAGCTGTCCAGAGTGCGGTAATCTTCTGGAGGTCAGGCATGACATTGATAGGTTGAAAAGTAAGAGTGCGTCTGAATGGAAGTCCCTCTTTGATCGCCGCTACCGGCGATCAGACTGGCCCTATGGGAGTTCTGTCTGGGGGAAGAAGGAGATGGTCTGTCCAGATGTGGACGTTGAAAATGTCGTTTCTGCCTATGAAGGTGGAAGCAACCTCTTCTGGGCCGAGAGGCTGGGTAAGGAGATTGGGGCAGAGAATTTATGGATAAAACAGTGTGGGAACAATCATACAGGTTCATTTAAGGATCTAGGGATGACTGTCCTTGTCTCTATGGTAAAGCAGATGATCTCTGAGGGTAAGGATATATTGGCTATGGCCTGTGCATCAACCGGTGATACCTCAGCTTCACTTGCAGCCTATTGTGCAGTTGCCGGGATTCAGGCAATAGTCTTTCTCCCTAAGAACAAGGTATCGAGTGCACAGTTAATACAGCCACTCGCACACGGTGCTATCACCCTTTCGCTGGATACAGATTTTGATGGGTGTATGAAGATCGTCAGGGAGGTTTGTAAAAAGAATAACATCTACCTGGCCAATTCTATGAATTCCCTCCGTATAGAGGGCCAAAAGACCTTAAGCATCGAATTGGCTCAGCAGTTTGATTGGGATATTCCAGATGTTATAATTATTCCAGGAGGTAATCTGGGGAATGTAAGCGCCCTTGGTAAGGGATTCTTGCTTATGAAGGATCTTGGGATCATAGATAGACTCCCCAGGATAGTATGTGCACAGGCAGAGAGGGCAAATCCCCTTTACAGGAGCTACATGACCGGATTTAAGAGGTATAAGCCGATCCATGCAAGGAAGACCCTTGCCAGTGCAATCCAGATCGGGGATCCTGTAAGTATTAACAGGGCTATTACTATACTCAAGATGTTCAATGGAATAGTAGAGCAGGCCACCGAGGATGAACTGGCAAATGCTGCTGCCCGGGCTGACAGGACAGGATTCTTTAATTGTCCTCACACCGGTGTTGCCCTTGCAGTCCTCATCAAGTTAGTAGAGAGAGGGGAAATCTCACCCTCAGACAGGGTCGTTGTGATCTCAACAGCCAATGGACTCAAATTTACCGATTTTAAGATCAGATATCATGAAAAAAGGGGAAAGGGAGTGGAGGCTATATATTCTAATCTCCCGGTAGAGTTACCTGCCAGGTACGATGATGTAAGGGATACGATACTACGTGTGATTGAGGGAAGGGGTAACTGAATGAAATATATTGTTCTCCTTGGAGATGGGATGACTGATTATCCTATCCCTGAACTTAATAATAAGACCCCTCTGACAGAGGCGAATACGCCTCACATGGATCTTGTTGCCCGTGAAGGGATTACTGGATCAGTCAGGACAATACCACATGGCTTTTCTCCTGGAAGTGATGTTGCGAATCTCTCCATATTAGGGTATGACCCGGTAAGGTATTTTACAGGGAGGGCTCCTCTTGAGGCTGCAAGTATGGGAGTTAAGTTAAATTCCGGGGATACTGCCTTTCGCTGTAATCTGGTTACCCTGAGGCTGATGGGCAGTGATATGGTAATGGAGGATTTCAGTGCAGGGCATATCTCTACTGAGGAGGCAAGCCAGTTAATAACCGAGATCGATAAGAGATTGGGTTCAGATGATATAAGGTTCTACCCTGGGGTCAGCTACAGGCATCTCATGGTCTGGAGGAAGGATTCAGTTGATCTTAAACTTATCCCTCCACACGATATTTCAGGACAGGGGATAAGAGAGTATCTCCCCTCTGGAAAGGAGAAGGAAGAGATAATAAGACTGATGAATGATTCGCAGATGATCCTTAGCGATCACAAGATAAATAAGATGCGTACTGAGGAAGGGTTAAGGCCAGCTAACAGCATTTGGTTGTGGGGATATGGGAGTCGTCCGCGTCTTCCGACCTTTAAAGAGAGATACGGCCTTTCTGGATCTGTCATTTCTGCTGTTGATCTCCTGAAAGGGATAGGGATCTATGCCGGTCTTAAGAGCATAAATGTACCTGGCGCCACAGGCTATCTGGACACAGATTATAAAGGTAAGGTGAAATATGCCCTATCTGAACTCAGAAAAAAGGATTTTGTCTATCTCCATGTAGAGGCACCTGATGAGGCATCCCATAATGGAAACCTTAATGATAAAATCAGGGCCATAGAGGACTTTGATTCCCTTATCGTGGGTGAGATAATAAAGAAGATGCAGGAGGTTGAAGATTTGAGGATATTGCTCATGACCGATCATTTCACCCCCTTAAGTATCAGGACACATGCTGCAGACCCTGTTCCTTTTGCTATCTATCCATCCAGTGGAGAGCCTGATGGGGTAGAGAGATTTGATGAATCAATACTAAAGGAGGGTTCTATCCACCTTGAGAAGGGATATGAGCTGATGGATTATTTTATAAAAGGGGGAGAAGTCAATTAGTCAGTCCCCTCTCCTCTTAGAGGCATAAGCGCTAACTTAAGAGTAATTCGATTTATTTTTAGAGTCATTTGCTATTGACAATTGGCCATTAGCAATTGACAATTAAGGACTTAAAGCGTTTCCGTTTTAATGAAATTGCCAATTGCGAATTGTCAATTGCTAATAATCAATGAAAAATTATCCTTAAGTTAACGCTTATGGGGTTAGGGTGAGGGGATATTTTCAGAGGAAAGGGATTGAAATGAGCCTCATAGTTCAGAAATATGGTGGGACTTCTGTAGCGGATATTGCAAGGATAAAGATAATAGCAGAGATGATAGCAGCAGAGAAGGAGAGCGGTAAAGATGTGGTAGTAGTGGTCTCTGCAATGGCCGGGGAGACAGATAAGCTTATCAGTCTGGCTCATCAGGTCACAGATGAGCCAGATGATCGGGAGCTTGATATGCTCCTCTCATCAGGTGAGGTGGTATCTATTGCCCTTTTGGCCATGGCCCTTAATTCATTGGGCTATAAGTCAGAATCATTTACCGGGCCCCAGGTCGGGATCATAACAGATGCCTTTCATACCAGAGCGAGGATAAAGAAGATCACGGCTGACAGGATACACAAGGCCTTAAAGGAGGACAAGATCCCTGTTGTGGCGGGTTTTCAGGGAATCAATGAGCAGGAGGATATCACCACACTCGGGAGAGGTGGCTCTGATATAACGGCTGTGGCACTGGCATCAGCCCTGAAGGCGGATGTCTGTGAGATATATACAGATGTTGATGGTGTATACACCACTGATCCCCGTATTGTCCAAAATGCAAGGAGGCTGGACAAGATCTCCTATGATGAGATGCTGGAAATGGCAAGTCTGGGGGCAAAGGTCTTACAGATCCGGTCAGTTGGATTTGCCAAGAAATATAATGTCCCCCTATTAGTAAAATCGTCCTTTAAGGAGGGGAAGGGGACACTGGTTACAATGGAGGACCCAGAGATGGAAGATGTTGTTGTTTCGGGAGTTGCTTATAGCAAAGAACAGTCAAAGATTACCATTAGTGGTGTTCCGGATAGACCCGGCATAGCAGCAAAGATCTTTGGAAGGATTGCTGAGGCCGGTCTGATAGTCGATATGATAGTCCAGAATATCAGTGAAAATGGCTTGACAGATATATCCTTTACTATCCCAAGAGAGGATACGAAGAAGGCAATGAATCTGATGTCAGGATTGGCAAAAGAGATCGATGCACTTGATGTTAATGTCGATGATAGCATTGCCAAGATCTCTATAATCGGTGTGGGGATGCGGAGTCACTCTGGTATTGCCTCAAAGATGTTTGCTGCACTGGCAAAGGAGAATATAAACATTATGATGATAAGCACCTCTGAGATAAAGGTGTCATGTGTTATCCAGTCAAAGTATACAGAGCTCGCAGTCAGGGTTCTTCATGATGAATTTGAATTGGGTTAGGTTATTATCTGGCAGACCCTTGATGTTTTACCTGACCTTCTTCCTCTTTGGACTCTTTGCTATTGTCAGTCAGATTATCCTGATCAGGGAATTTCTGGTTGTCTTCTATGGAAATGAGATCACAATCGGGATATTCTACGCCTCATGGCTCTTCTGGATAGGGGTTGGGGCATGGATCGGGGGAAATCTTATAAAAAGATTCCATCCCACAAGGTTTTTTCTCTCCTTTCAATTGCTTCTGCCACCAACCCTCCTTGTTGAAGTGATCCTCATAAGGATCATAAGAGGCTTTCTTGATATATCCAATGCAGAGCTGATCCCTATAGGACAGGTGGCCCTCTCTATCCTGATACTGACCATCCCTGTAAGCCTCCTGATAGGTCTTACCTTCCCGATTGGTTGTGCTATCTTGACCCATAGGAAGACAGAGGAGATATCCAATCTGTATATCTTGGAGGCAGTGGGGAGTCTTATAGGCAGCCTTCTATTTACATACCTTTTAGTATCATTCCTTGAACCGGAGATGATCGTCTTTTGGTTCATGATCATTATATCTATGAACGTTATACTTCTTTCTCTGAAAGAGGGCATCCGGGTCATGACGATTATAGGATCCATCCTTGTGATTTTCAGTGCTGTTATGATATTGACCCCTCTTGGAGGGAAATTTGCCGGGAAGACCATTAAGATGAGGTGGAATACCATCCAGCCCGGACTGGAGTTGATCAAGACCGGGAACACCCCATATCAGAATGTGGCCATAGGGAGGCTTGGTTCCCAGTTCAGTGTCTTGGGTGATGGAAAGATTGTTACCTCCTTTCCGAATGAGCGTGATGCCTCTGTCAGGGCAGCCCTCTTTATGGTTCAGAATCGGGATGCAAAGAGACTCCTTGTCATTGGTGGTGGGATGGATGGGCTCCTCTCTCAGCTCCTTGAATACAAGATAGAGGCCATAGATTACCTGGAACATGACCCGTACTTCTTTCGTATCGTAAAGAGATATCTCCCTGAGAAAGATCTTAACGCCCTAAAGGATCCACGGGTTAGGGTGATATTTATGGATGGGAGGCTCTTTGTGAACCGGTTAAGGGGTGATGAGGGATATGATATGGTGATTATATATCTCCCTGATCCATCGTCGGCCTATCTCAATCGCTACTACACACTCGATTTTTTTGAAAAGATTAAGGGTTCTCTCTCCCACACTGGTGTCTTGATTACAGGCGTTACATCTGCCAGCAACTATCTGGGATTGGAGGTAAAGAGCTACAGCGGCTCTATATATTCTACACTCAGAGAGGTCTTTCCAGAAGTGGCGGTAACACCCGGGGATACCAACTACTTCTTTGCCAGTATGATACCCCACCAGGTCTCTGTGGATTACAAGGAGCTGGAAGGTAGATACGCCTCTATAGGCCTAAGAGATCGCCCCTACCTATCCCATATATTTAAGACCCTCCTTTCTCCAGACCATGTAAGGTTTACCAGGGAGGAGCTGGACGAGGAAAAAGGGGAGATTAATAGGGATCTAAACCCCATAAGCTATTATCTGAATATGATCCTATGGGGGAGATTCTCTGGTTCTGGCGTGGTAGATATCCTTAAGGCGATCAGGAGTGGTGGTATATGGATATATCTGATTCCCATATCCATATTTTTCCTCTTCAGATTATCCTATACCCTTTTTCACCCGGATAGAGAAAGGGAGATGAGATACAATTCCTTCCTATCAATGGGGGTAGTTGGCTTTGCCTCCATGGCACTTCAGATCATCCTGATATTTACATATCAGAGTATATTCGGATACCTTTATGAGAGGATAGGTCTTATAATCGGTCTCTTCATGGCCGGTCTTGCCTCAGGTGGGTTTACTATGAAGGTGATCATAAAGAGGATGGCTTATAAGGAGAAGAGGTTGATAATAATACTATCCCTTATCCTCTCTGCAATCGGTATATTTGCTCTCTTCATTCCTATTATTGTAAAGGTCATCTCTGAGCTAGATACCTCTCTGATTGAACCCCTGTTCTTAATCCTGGTGTTCATCTCAGGATATATCTCAGGACTCATCTTTCCTTTAGTAGTCACTATTTATCAGAGATGGGCAGGGGATATAGGTATTACCTCAGGGAATATAGATAGCGCTGATCACCTGGGGGCTGCGATAGGGGCGATGATAGCCGGGGCGCTCCTTGTTCCACTCATGGGTATATCCAGATCCTGTCTTGTAGTAGCCTCTGTGGTATTCCTTCCGTCCCTGTTCTTTTTAAAATCCATCCTGTATAAGGGTGTTGATAGGAGATGGTCTTCGGTTAGTTCCAGTTTTCCCTTTATAAGGACAAGCTGGATCGTTTTTGCCTCAGTACTGAGTATCTTTATTATTTCCACATATATGAGATACGGGACAGCAAGGCCGACTATACACTTTGGAGTAACAGAGCTTGAAGAGGTCTCGCAATCAGGGTCATTTGAATTAAGAAAGACCCCCTTTATTTACTATCTTGGGATGACTCATTCCAATGTTGTCAGGAAAAAGGATCTATTGGACAGTATGTCTTTCAGTACTATGCAGTTAAGCAGTGATATAAAGGGGTATGCTGGACCATTAAATCTGTTGTTCAGCCTTTCCAGGGATGGAATTATCAGGGGGGTAAGGTATATAGAGTCACAGGAGACGCCGGGCTATATTATGGATATAGATCGATGGCTTGAAGGGTTTAAGGGATTAGATATCAGGGAAGGGGTATACCTTTCAAAGGGTGGTATAGACGCCATGTCAGGTGCCAGTATATCTAGCAAGGCTATTATTGATATCATTAACAAATCTGGTTATAATGCAGGGAAGGATATACTTCATCTGAACTTTTCCCATAATATCTATAAGGGAGTAAGGGGTTTAAAAGAGATACTATTAGACTACAGGATAGTAGTCACATTTATGGTCTTTCTTACCTTTATCCCTGTTTACCTGACCGGGTCAAAGGGGTGGAGGCTGGTATATCTGGGATTATCTTTGCTTACATTAGGATGGCTCTTAAATCTCCCCTTTACCATGGTCGATCTAGGTAATATCTCCAGAGGACATATCCCTGGTTTACAACAATTGATGTGGTTTATCCCTGTCATATTTATACTGATATACTCTATCCTGTGGGGTTCTGTCTACTGCGGTTTTATCTGTCCCTTTGGCGCCCTTCAGGAATTTTTATCATATCTCGGGAAGAGGGTACATATCTCACAGTTGCTTGAATGGCGTATGCGGTATCTCAAATATCTGATACTCGCCCTCTCCCTGGGCCTCTTTTGGCTCACCAATAGGATAGAGTGGATAACATTTAGCCCCATGCAGTATATCTTTAAATTCAGATTTTCCATGACTGTTATCTCTCTATTGACCCTGATAGTCCTCCTTTTCTCTATCTTCTATTTCAGGTTCTGGTGTAGATACTTCTGTCCTGTAGGGTCACTCCTTGCCTTCTTTAACAGGGTATCTCTGTTAAGAGACATACCTCATTTACGTAGAGTAAAGGATTGCGATCTAGGTGTTCAAAACCTTTCAGATATAGACTGTCTGAGGTGCAACAGATGTGTAAAGATATAGTGTAACCGTTCACGGTTTGAAATTGGAAATTAGGTAATAGTTCAGCCATAATTTTAATCCTTAAAAAGCATAATATATTACCACGGATATTCACGGATTTACACTGAATTAATCAATTTCAGTAACTACTCAGGAGTCAGGAGCCAGAAGTCAGGAGCCAGAATAAAAAGAAGACCAGCAAGGTATTTTCAAGACTTAATCGTGTGCTAAAATACATCATTCTGTCTTATCTATTTATCGTTTTGAAGAAATCAGCAAGTTGCTGGAGGCATACACTACTTCTATTCTGGCTCCTGACTCCTGAATTCTGGCTCCTGAGTAGTTACCAATTCCAGTGATATTCCGTGTCCTTTCGTGGTGAACTATTACGATAACACAAATTTCCAATTTCCAATTTCAGATAATTCTATTGTCGCTCTTTGAAATTTAAAGTAATATAAAATAAATTGAAGAAGGGGAGTCATGTTAAACCCAAATAATACTATCGCTGGTAAGGTGTTGGAAAGCTTTGATTCTGAGTATATAGATA
>CAJVYE010000034.1 GCA_913009285.1 uncultured Nitrospirota bacterium
TCTATTTTCAAAAAATAATAAAAATTTGATAAATCACTATATCCGAGAAAGAGCTTCCAGGCAGGCACACCAATACTTACACAAAATTTATACAAAAATATATTTGTGAAAAAGGTGGGACACACCCAATAAATTACACTGCGTTATCAGTCGAAATCCTCGACGACGTACTACTCAGTAGGGGGCAGACGTAAAACCTGCCCCTACAAGGATTTCTCTTTCTATCCTTGTGTAATTTATTATCTGAAAATCTATATTAACTTCAAGATATCTTCCTTCTTGACTCCATCGACCCTGATCCTCTTATCTCTACTCTTTTCACCACTGATTATTGTAATTTTAGAGGTACTTATCCCTAACTCATCTGCGAGGAATTTGGTGCAGAGTCTATTAGCACGCCCCTTCAAAGGGGGAGATGTTAGGCGGATCTTAAGAGCAGAGCCATGTAATCCGCTGATCGCATTTCTGGATGCCCTAGGCTGAACCCTCACATTAAATATAACTCCATCTGAGGTTTCTTCGATCTGAAAACCGATAGTATTACTCCTCCTTTTCCTCATTGAAGATATTATCAAATTCTACAGCTACCTTCTCTCCATCTTTCCATTTACTGGTAACCGGGGATTCTTTATTCTCCCCTATCTCTGTATCTAATATATTGAGAAAGGACTCAACCGTTAATCTGAGATTAATTGCGAATCGGCTTTTCTCCTCCCTTAATTTATCTATGTCTTTTTTGATCCTTTCTCCCTCAATATCAGCTCCTCTTAAAATTTCCTTTGCCTTCAGCTCGGCATCTCCTACAAGCGTCTGGGCCTCCTTCTCTGCTATCCCTATGATTGTACTCTTAAATCTCTCGACAGTATCTATCAATTTTTCAAATTTTTCCTTATTTTCCTTTAACTCCTTTATCTCGTTCTCTTTTTTCTTTAACTCTTCATTGAGATCCCTATTCTCACTAATCAGTCCTTCGACATCATCAGCGACTATATCCAGAAAAGTAGTTACCTCTTCTTTATCAAAGCCGAGGACCTTTGACTTAAACCTTTGTTCTTTTATATTTGCTGGTGATACCTTCATTTTTCTCCTCTTTATATTTTATATGAGGATTTATATCTCTCTTAATGCATATTATAAGCTAACTGCATTAATGATTTCACAAAGAACTCCTGTAGAAAGAATATTACAAATAAAACAATGATAGGTGAAAAATCGATCCCGTATGCAATAGGGACACGCCTTCGTATACGATATAGAACAGGCTCTGTAACTTTATAAAGGAATTGTACTATCTGATTATATGGGTCCGGGTTTACCCATGATATTAGGGCCCTTGCAATGATAATATAAAAATAGATATTCAGGGTATAATGTATGATAATAGCAATAGCTTGTATAAAATTAGACAAAATATACATCTTTATTTCCTTATTAAATTTTATTCTGGTTTCTTCCCAATTCTTTAGACCTGAGCGTAGCAACCTCTACAGCATTTATCATAGTTGTTCTCAATCCCCCTTCCTCAAGTGTATGTAAGCCAGAAATCGCTGTTCCCCCCGGGGATGTTACCATATCCTTTAATTGTCCGGGATGTTTTCCTGTCTCTATTACCAGTTTCGCAGCGCCGAGGACGGTCTGAACAGAGAGTGTCATTGAGACATCCCTTGAGAGGCCCATCTTAACACCCGCATCAGCGAGTGAATCTATAATCAAGAAGATATAGGCCGGACCACTGCCACTTAAACCAGTAACAGCATCTATAAGATCCTCATCCACTATCACTGTTTTACCAACTGCATCGAATATCTGTTTTGCAATTTTTATATCCTCCTGAGAGGCATTCTCGCTATATGTCAAAGCTGTTGCACCTGCCTGAACAAGGGCAGGTGTATTGGGCATCGCACGAATTATTCTTAATTTTCTATCCCCCACCTTCTGTATTTTAGAGATAGACACACCAGCGGCAATGGATATAACAAGTTTTGATTCATCAAGGACATCAATGATACCCCTTACAACCTTGCTTAGTATCTGTGGTTTGACGGCAAGTATAACTATATCTGCTTTTTGAACAGCTTCGCTATTGTCAGTAGTAGTTTTAATTTTGTATAGACCTTTCAGGTAATCAAGTCTCTCATTTCGAACATCAGATGCCCATATATTCCTGGGATCTATAAAGGAGGCCTTCAGCAGTCCCTTAATCAATGCTTCAGCCATATTACCTGCCCCTATAAAAGCCACTTTCTTTTTCTTTAGCATAATCTGAATTAATTTGGCCTTTCTCCAAAGATAGCAGTACCAACCCTTATTAATGTTGCCCCTTCTTCTATAGCAACCTCGAAATCACCAGACATCCCCATCGAAATTTCTTTCATTATTACACCTTCGATCCCCTCTCTTTTTATTTCCTCCTTCATATCCCTGAGCTGTCTGTAATATATTCTCGAATCTTCCGGGTTTTCTGAAAAAGGGGTTATTGTCATCAGCCCTTGGATGGATATATTCTTCAGAAGAGAGATCTCCTTGATAAGATCAAGTGTATTCTTTGCATCCACACCATGTTTTGACTCCTCCCCAGAGAGATTCGTTTGAATCAATACCTCCATAATTTTTTTTCTCTTCTGAGCATCTTTATTAATCTCTCTTGCTAAAGGGAGAGTATCTACAGAATGGATAAGATCGAACAGATCAAAGATATATTTTACCTTATTTCTCTGGAGATGTCCAATAAGGTGCCATCTGACACTATGTCCAATCTCTCCAATTTTTTCCTTTGCTTCCTGAATCCTATTCTCACCACATATCGTTACTCCGCACGATATGGCCTCTTTTATTCTGAAAGGTTCAATAGTCTTTGTGACTGCTATCAATTTGATATCATGTGGATCTCTTCCGACTCTTTTTGCAGCACTCCTTATGCGACCCCTTATGTTCTCCAGATTTTCAGCTATATCAGACATATCAACAATAGGGTCACTGTTTAGGCATTATTAAATAACAGCTAAACAGAATTTAAAAATGAAATAGGATTTAATATCTATCAATAATAGTAGATAACATATATAAAACGGGATGTCAAGATTAAGTTGACTCTTTTGAGCATAGGTGGTAACATTGGATAAAACAAGTCTAAATAATCTAAATAATCCAAATAATCATAAAAATAAGGATTAATGAAAGAGTGGGATAGGATAAGGATATGACTTCTGAAATTATCATTAATACAAATCCGAGAGAAACAAGGGTTGCTCTCCTGGAAAATAATACTATTACAGAACTCTATATTGAATATAGGAAATATGAGGGTATTAACGGAAATGTCTATAAAGGTAAGGTGTTAAAGGTTCTGCCAGGAATGCAGGTAGCATTTGTGGATATAGGTCTGGGAAAGGCTGGTTTCCTCTATGTCTCTGATATAGATGTATTTGATATCATGGATGAATACGAGAGGGAGATGAGAGGTAACAACTATGTCCTGGAAGAAAATGAGACCGACTTCAGAAAGGTGGGTACTTCCAGAAGGGATAATAAGCCATACCCCATTGAAGAGATATTGCAGAAAGGGCAGGAGATAATTGTTCAGGTATCAAGGAATCCTATAGGGACAAAGGGAGCACGTATTACATCATATCTAACACTTCCTGGTCACTTACTAGTCTTTATGCCAACTATTGATCAGGTCGGGGTGTCGAGACGTATAGAGAGTGAAGCAGAAAGGAAGCGACTCAAAAAACTCATACAGGAAATCAAATCACCAGGTAGTGGTTATATCGTAAGGACCGCCTCAGAAGGAAAGACTAAAGATGAGATACTCGCTGATATGAATTTTCTTACAAAATTGTGGCAGAACATAAAACAAAAGTCTGAGAAGGCAGCTGCCTCTTCTCTTATTTACAGGGATATGGATCTTATATCCAGGACAATCAGGGATCTGTATACCAGAGATGTGGAGAGGATAATAATAGATTCGCAGGAGGAGTATGAACGATGTCTGGATCTTGTGAATTCATACTTTCCAGATCTTAAGCCACGTATAACATTATATGAGGGGAAGGATCCAATATTTGATGCATATGGATTGGAGATGGAGATAGGAAGGGCACTTGGGCGTAAGATATGGCTTAAATCGGGAGGTTATATAATTATTGAACAGACAGAGGCCCTAGTTGCGATTGATGTAAATACAGGAAAATATGTAGGGAAGCGAAATCCGGAAGAGACCTCATTAAAGACAAATCTTGAAGCAGTTAAGGAGATTGTTTATCAGCTTCGTCTCAGGAACATCGGAGGGATTATCATTTTAGATTTCATAGATATGGAGAAGACTGAGAGCAAGGAAAAGGTATTTAATGCCCTGGACCAGGCCCTTAAAGCAGATAGATCGAGGACTAATATATTAAAGATATCCGAACTCGGCGTCGTAGAGATGACACGTAAGAGGGTAAGAGAAAACCTATGTAGGATACTATGTACGCCATGTCCTTACTGTGAGGGAAGGGGTAATATAAAATCTTCAACAACATTATGTTATGAGATCTTTCGTGAAATCCGGAGGATCGTTGATATCTCCTCTTCGAAGAATAAGATACTTGTTAATGTCCATCCTGTGGTAGCCGATCTCCTCTTTGACGAAGAGAGTCATTACCTGGAGATCATAGAGAAGGAGCTCAACAAAAAAATAATCATAAAAGCAGACTATGATCTTCACCAGGAGCAGTACGAAATAAATTTGTTATAATTGAAATAATTCGATGCTTTGAGAGTAATGATGTATTTTGATAAGATTTAAATGGAAGTAGGTAAAGATGAATACAATAAAAACCGGCATACTTTTAACCGGATTGACTCTTCTCTTTATCTTTGCAGGTGGTGCATTAGGAGGGGGGGGTGGGATGAAGATGGCCTTCTTCTTCGCCTGCATCATGAATGTTGGAGCATACTGGTTCAGCGATAAGATTGTTCTTAAGATGTACAAGGCCCAGGAGGTAACTGAAGCAGAGGCCCCGGAACTTTACAGCATAGTAAGGGAGCTTTCCATGAGGGCTGAATTACCGATGCCAAAGGTATATATAATCCCTAAAGATACACCCAATGCCTTTGCTACAGGGAGAAATCCTTCTCATGCAGCGGTAGCAGTAACAAATGGGATTATGAAACTTCTTAGCAGGGAAGAGCTCAAAGGAGTCCTTGCCCATGAACTCGCACATGTTAAACACAGGGATATCCTGATAGGGACTATAGCAGCCACAATAGCAGGGGCTATTAGTATGCTGGCATCTATGGCAAAATGGGCGATGATATTCGGTGGTGGGAGGAGTAGTGATGATGAAGATGGAAATCTCTTTGCTGTAATAGCTATGATGATACTTGCCCCTATTGCTGCTCTTCTAATTCAGATGGCTATATCGAGGTCCAGGGAGTATCAGGCAGATGAAGGTGGTGCAAGGATAAGCGGCAGTCCTTTTCCTTTAGCTCATGCATTAGAAAAATTACAAAGAGGTGCTCAGATGATACCAATGAATGCCAATCCTTCCACAGCTCATATGTTCATTGTTAATCCCCTGACCGGAAAGGGGATTACTAATCTATTTAGTACACATCCCCCAATTAAAGAGCGGATCAGGAGACTTGAGAGTATAAATTTAAGTAAGCAATAATATAGTAGGCAGTAAGCAGTAAGCAGAAGCCATATACTCCTTATTGCTTACCAAGTCGTGGTTAAATTTAAAGGAGAGGTTTAAAATGAGTGAAGAGGAAAAAGAAGAAAAGGAAAAAGAAAGGGGTTTTAAGATAACAGATAGAAGACTCGTAAAAGATTCAGAGAAGGAAAAAGAAAAGGGTACGAAAAGAGAAGAAGAAAAGGGTACGAAAAGAGAAGAAGAGAAGGAAGATAAACAGTCTGCCGAGTTTGCTGCATCGACTGAGGATAGATCTTCTTTTCCTGAGTTGAATTTTTCTACCTTTATCCTTTCGCTCAGCACTTCGGCAATGCTCCACTTTGGAGATATCCCGGACCCGATTACAAAAGAGAATGTAAAGAACCTTCCTGCAGTAAAAGAAACTATAGATATATTAGATATATTAAAGGATAAGACAAAGGGAAATCTCACTCAGGATGAAGAAATGCTGATCGACGATATCCTGTATAACCTTCGTATGCGGTATGTAAAGGAGATAAGTTAGCTCCCTACCCTAGGGTACTTGGTTATGGATTATGTAATCGGAATAGATCTGGGTGGAACAAATATAAGAGCAGCGGCTGTTACACCGAACGGGAAGATATTCCATAGAATAAAGATCTCCTCTGAGGTAGAGAAGGGTAATGAGAGGGTTGTAAGAAACCTCCTTGATATAATACATGAAATCGAGGGACGGGCAAAGGGAGAGGGTAAGAGGCTTATCTGTGTGGGTCTGGGTATACCCGGGATCATCTTTTATGATAGAGGAGTGATATCCCAATCTCCAAACTTTCCAGATTGGATAGATTTTGACCTTAGATCACGACTCGCAAAGGATTTTTCACTACCATTTTTCATAGATAATGATGCCAATGCTGCTGCTATAGGAGAAGGATGGCAGGGAGCAGGCAGAGGTGAAAAGAGTTTCTGTTGTCTGACACTTGGGACAGGAATCGGTGGAGGATTAGTATTTAATGGTGATATATGGCACGGTGAAGACGGAATGGGTGGCGAAATAGGCCACTTGATCGTGAATCCTGATGGTCCCTCATGTGGTTGCGGAGGAAGAGGATGTCTTGAAGTCTATGCCTCTGCTACAGCGATTGTCAGAATGGCAAGGGAGTCTTATTCTTCGAGTGATGCAGCAGGCTTGAGAGAGAGAAGCAATAATAATATAGATGCTGTCTCATCAGAGATGATATATAACCTGGCAAAGGAAGGAGACCATTATACCAGAAACATATTACGGGTCATGGCCAGGTATCTCGGGATAGGACTGGCTGACCTCGTAAATCTTCTGAATATTGGGCTAATAATCATTGGTGGTGGAGTTGCTGCTGCATGGGACCTATTTATCACGGATACTATAAAGGAGATGCGTGAGAGGAGTTACAAGATTCCAGGTGAGAGGGTTAGGGTTGTCAGGGCAGCATGTGGAGATGATGCAGGGATCCTAGGCGCTGCTTACATGGCCTTATGTACAACTTATCTTTGAGCGAGTCCTTAGCATTTTTGCATCCCTAAAAGAGAAAAAAATAATTGACACTAGAGGTTGGCTATGATATTATTCGACCCATTAATTCTAAATTCTTATAGGAAAAGAAAGGTGGAGGGTGGGATTATGATATATAAGATTGTAAGTCATTTTGTTTTAATAGCTATTTTTATCGGGATGACGTATGGTACTGTCTTTGGTGAATTCGGGGACGTAGTCATAAGTAAACAAAAAGAGAGTCTGCAAGAAGCAGGTATTCCGGCTGTTATCTTCCCTCACTGGTTTCATAGGATACGATTCAAGTGTAAGGTATGTCATGAGAGTATATTCATTTCAAAGGCAGGGGCAAATGATATGAATATGTCCAATATAGCCAAGGGGGCATATTGCGGAAAATGTCATAATGGTAAGATAGCATGGGATACACTCGAGTGCCCACGCTGTCATATGGCAGAGGGCACAAATTTAAAGGAGACTAGCTCAGAAACCTCTATTACTGATCCAAAAAAGATTATATATCTGGATTCCTCCGGAAAGATAGCTAGTACCGGAAACATCAAAGAGAGTGGAGTTGCCGGTAACATCGTTAAATTAGGGAAAGGAGAACATGTAAAGGCATTGAGTCCTAAGGAAATTCCAAGGGATAAGTTTGGACTTGTGGACTGGGTAAAGTTAGCAGATGCAGGATTGATAAATCCTGCACCTGATCTGGATCCATCAGTTAAAGATGATGACCCAATGGACCTTAATATACTCCTGGTAACAGCAGGCAAAATGGAGGATGTGGTATATCCTCATAAGGTACATACATGGTGGTTAAATTGCGATAGCTGTCATGATCAGTTATTTACCATGGAGACTGGTGCAACTGATATGAATATGAGTGGGGTTATAAAAGGAGATTGGTGTGGGAGATGTCATGCTAAGGTTGCCTTCCCACTTGAGGATTGTATGCGCTGTCATGTAAAACCAAAATCAGGAGCGAAAAAGGCACAAGTTATACAATGAAAAAGGCGAAAGGCGAAGGGCGAAGGGTGTAAGGGAAAAGGTAACCGTTCACGGTTTGAAATTGGAAATTAGAAATTAGGTAATAGTTCAGCCATAATTTTAATCCTTAAAAAGCATAATAAGATCGGAAGAGCACACGTCTGAACTCCAGTCACATTCCTTTATCTCGTATGCCGTCTTCTGCTTGAAAAAAAAAAAAAAACAAAAAAACAAACAAACAAAAAAACAAAAAAAAAAACAACAAAAAATACTTTAACCATCTCATAATAATCGATCTCCGAACCATACCTGTCCGACCCTCTCAGATTGTATTCAA
>CAJVYE010000035.1 GCA_913009285.1 uncultured Nitrospirota bacterium
CCCGAGATCTACACTCTTTCCCTACACGACGCTCTTCCGATCTAGGCAGGTGAGTTCTCCTGTCCGCTGGGAGGAGACAATGAGGCTCATCGTAGATGAAGGGATTGATACCATAATAGAGATTGGTCCTGGAAAGATTCTGTTAGGTCTTATGAAGAGGATAAATAACGGTATTAAGAGACTTAATGTAGAGGATATAAAGAGTCTTGAAAGAACGATAGAAAAACTTTAAATTTTCGATTTTCGAATGTCGTTTTCGATTTTAAAAAAAAGCCGGAGGAAACAATTTTAAATTAGTTATGAGTTAAATTGTATAGGAATTTCCATTTTAAAATCATGAAAAATAATTAAAGGGGTATAAGATGGAGGCAGCAAAAGTAGAGAAAAATAATGAACCAATCGAAAATCGAAAATCGAAAATCGAAAATAAGTTAGAAGGCAGAGTAGCCATTGTTACAGGAGGAGGTCGTGGTATAGGTAGATCTATCGCACTGACACTAGCAGAGGAAGGGGCTGATTTGATAGTATCTGATATTGATCCTGAAGGTATCTCTGAGACCGCTGAAGGGGTAAGATCACTAGGAAGAAAGTCTCAAGCTGTTAAAGCAGATGTCTCTATTGTAGCTGATGTGAAACATATGGTAGATAAATGCATTGCCGAATTCGGGAAAGTAGATATATTGATAAATAATGCCGGTATTACAAGGGATTCTCTTCTGGTGAGGATGAAGGAAGAGGATTGGGATATAGTCCTAAAGGTTAATCTGACAGGGACCTTCAATTGTATGAAGGCCGTGACTAAATATATGATGAAACAGAGAAAAGGGAGAATAGTTAATATTGCATCAATAGTGGGAGTTATGGGCAATGCAGGTCAAGCAAATTATGCATCTTCAAAAGCAGGGATAATAGGTCTGACAAAATCTATTGCTAAGGAGTTGGCACCGAGGGGTATCAATGTAAATGCTATCGCGCCTGGCTTTATTGATACTGAGATGACAAGATCTATGCCAGAGAAGGCAAGGGAAGAGCTATTAAAACAGATCCCGATGCGAAGATTGGGGCTACCTAAGGATATTGCCAATTGTATAAGGTTCCTTGTTTCTGATGATTCAGATTATATTACAGGACAGGTTATCCACGTGAATGGTGGGATGTTATAGAAATTATAAGTAGTGCCTAAAGTGCCTAAAATGAGCTAAAGTTAAAAGTTAAAAAATTATATTCCATTAACTTTAGCTTACTTAAGGCACTTTAGGCACTTATAAAAAGGAGGTGAGGCTTAAGTGCCAACAATAGAGGAAAGGGTAAAAGGGATCATTGTTGATCAATTGGATGTTGATGAAGAAGAGGTTACTGCGGAGGCCTCCTTCATTGACGATCTTGGGGCTGATTCACTTGATACGGTCGAGCTAGTAATGGCCTTTGAAGAGGAGTTTGATATAGAAA
Organism: uncultured Nitrospirota bacterium; assembly: GCA_913009285.1. Lineage (GTDB taxonomy): Bacteria > Nitrospinota > Nitrospinia > SZUA-224 > SZUA-224 > SZUA-224. The sequence goes on from CAJVYE010000035.1 coordinate 1,450, forward strand.
TTCCGGATGAAGATGCAGAGAAGATTGTAAAAGTGAAGGATGCTATAGAGTATATTGGGAAGCAGGTTTAAGATGTATATACTTGATTCCACTGCAAAGACCTCAAAAACAGGGTAGCAGCAATCTTTAGGTTGCATAAGTGGCTGATATATAGCAAGCTTTTTAGCAGGCTAAAGCCTGCTGCTAGCAATTTAGGGGTTTTTGCAGTGGAGTCATACTTATACATCTCTGAAATTATATAAATTATATGTATTACAAGTTGAGTGTTTAACCCGCAACTCGTAAGTATTTGGAGGTGATTTCCTGAGGAGGGTTGTAGTAACAGGTCTTGGTCTAGTTACCCCATTAGGCATAGGGGTTGAGAGTAGTTGGGCTTCTCTGTGCAGAGGAGAATCAGGGATCGGCAAGATAACACGTTTTGATGCCTCTGGTTTTTCATCACAGTTAGCAGGAGAAGTAAAGGGATTTGATCCGCTTAATTACATCGAGAAAAAAGAGATAAAAAAGATGGATACGTTTATCCACTATGCCGTTGCTTCTAGTATGATGGCAGTGGAGGACGCTGAGCTGAAGGTTAATAATAGAAATGCCAAAAGGATCGGTGTTTTGGTGGGAGCAGGTCTAGGAGGACTTCCAGCGATAGAGAAGTATCATACCCTTTACTTAAAAGGGGGATTGAAAAAGATATCCCCCTTCTTTATTCCTATGCTGATCGTTAATCTGGCATCCGGGCAGATATCCAAAAGATTTGGAATAAAGGGGCCTAACTCCTGTGTTGTAACCGCCTGTGCTACAGGGACACACTCCATAGGTGATGCCTTTAAGATCATTCAGCGAGGAGATGCAGATGCAATGATAGCAGGTGGAACAGAGTCTGTTATTACTCCACTTGCTGTTGGTGGGTTTTGTGCTGCAAAAGCCCTTTCTACACGAAACCATGAACCGCAGAGGGCGAGCAGACCATTTGACAGAGATAGGGATGGCTTTGTCATGAGTGAGGGATCGGGTATCTTGTTAATAGAGGAGTTAGGGTTTGCCCTGAATAGAGGTGCGAGGAAGATATACGCAGAGGTTACTGGCTACGGAATGTCAGGAGATGCATATCATATCACGTCACCTGATCCAAAGGGAGAGGGGGCGGCTAACTGTATGAAGGCTGTCCTCAAGGATGGGCATATCTTACCTGAAGAGGTAGATTATATCAACGCACACGGAACATCTACTCTTACTGGAGATGCGACTGAGACACTGGCAATAAAAAATGTCTTTGGTGAGTATGCCTATAAATTATGTGTAAGCTCCACTAAATCAATGACAGGTCACCTCCTTGGGGCAGCAGGGGGAGTTGAGGCTATATTTTCTATATTGGCTATAGATAGAGGCATTATACCTCCAACTATAAATTATGAAAATGCAGACCCTGAGTGTGATCTCGATTACGTCCCAAATTCTATAAGAAAGGCAGATGTAAGAATAGCACTCTCTAATTCATTTGGTTTTGGAGGAACCAATGCTATCATTGCATTCAAGAAATACGAAAAATAATTTATGTTATCTGAAGAGAGAATTATAGAACTTGATATACTTCAGGAGAGGTTGAACTACTGGTTTAAGGAACTTAGTCTCCTGAATGAGGCATTGACACATAAGTCCTATGTCAACGAAAAGGATAATAATCTGCGTAACAACGAGAGATTAGAATTCCTTGGAGATTCAGTTATCGATTTGATAGTGGGTGATTATTCCCTTAAAAGATTTTTGAACCATTCCGAGGGTGAGCTCTCGAAGATAAGGGCGGCTGTGGTCAATGAGATTAATCTGGCAGAGATAGCCCGTAATATCAGAATAGGGGAGTTTATACTCTTAGGAAAGGGTGAGGTACAATCTGGAGGAAAGAGTAAAAATTCGATTCTGGCTAATACCTTTGAGGCGATAACAGCGGCCATATATTTAGATAGTGGATTGCAAAATACATATTCAGTCATTTTAGATAGATTCAAGGAAAAGATTGATGAGATTGGAAATAGTTGCCATTATAGAGATTTTAAGAGTGAGCTTCAGGAACTCACTCAGGGACGATTGAACTGTATTCCCTCTTACCGTATCTCTGGTGAATCAGGACCAGATCATGAGAAGATATTCGAGGTGAATGTAACTATTGCGGGTGAAATCTCCGGGAGAGGAAAAGGTAAGAGCAAAAAGGAGGCAGAGCAATCAGCTGCAAAAGAGGCATTGGATAAATTACTTGAAGAATCTTCACCATCATAGCCTACTCATTCAGACTTCCGTAATAGTCATAATAATTTCAAAGCTCCAAATCCAAATATAAATTCAAATAAACCCATAGAATTTGTTATTTTTCCTTTAAGGTTATATATTATTTAGATGAATTACTAAAAAAAGGAGAAATGATCATCGATTCTACTGCAAAAATTCCAAAATTGGTAGCTGCAGGCGTTAGCCTGCTAAAAAGTTTGCTATAAATCAGCCACTTACGCAACCTAAAGGTTGCGGCTACCCTGTTTTTGAGGTTTTTGCAGTAAAGTCAAATATTCATGCCAACCTATCACCTATTCCTGTCTCTTAAGGCCCTTTGCATTTCCCTTTCTGCTGTTTTGCGTTTAAGGGTCTCTCTCTTGTCGTAGGTCTTTTTGCCCTTTGCCACGGCGAGTTCCAGCTTTGCCACACCCCTAGAAAAATACATTTTCAGGGGGACCAGGGTAAGTCCTCTTTCTTCGGTTTTACCATAAAGCTTCTTTATCTCTCTCTTATGGAGGAGCAATTTTCGCTTTCTTAATGGCTCATGATTAAGTATGTTTCCGTGTGTATATGGACTTATATGACAATTGTAGAGATAGACCTCTCCATCCTCTATACTTGCATAACTATCCTTTAGATTGCCCTTGCCCTGGCGAAGAGACTTGACCTCTGTACCCTTGAGTGCAATACCGACTTCATAGGTCTCTTCTATAAAATACTCATGCCTTGCCTTGCGGTTCTCACATATGATCTTTTTGTTAGACATGTAATCCCTTGATCGTAACAATTCACTGCAAAGGGACGGGTCAGAAAGATCGCAGAAAAAATTCAAAAGTAAACTATTATCGCTTTTAGGCGATAATAGTTTACTTTATATTTTTTCTGCGATCTCTGCGATCTCTGCGGTTAATTGTTTTTCTCATATCTCTATTTGAAATCAGAGAAAAATCTATATCCTTCTTCTCGAGGCTAACATTCTCCACCTTTACCTTCACACTGTCACCTACCCTGAAGACCCTTCGCGTATGCTCGCCAATAAGTGAATGCTCCTTTTCCTGATATATATAATAGTCATCCTTCATACTCGTCACATGAACCAGGCCCTCTACAAATACATCCTTTAATTCAACAAATATGCCAAATGCGGTCACACCTGTGATAAATCCCTCATATTTCTCCCCTATCTTGTCCATCATAAATTGCACCTTTTTAAGATCGACCATCTCACGTTCTGCATCTTCGGCCCTTCTCTCTTTAAAGGATGAATGCTGTGCTATCTCGGAAAGAGAACTTTTTAATTCTTCCAGCCTTGCTGTGGACAATGTTCTCTTCTTCTCTCTAAGAAGGCGGTGCACTGCCAGGTCAGGATACCTTCTTATAGGGGATGTAAAGTGAGTATAATGATCAAAGGCAAGGCAGAAATGCCCTATATCCTCTATCGAATATTCTGCCTGTTTCATGGAACGAATGAGGATATGATTGATAAGCCTCTCCTCTCCTTTCCCTTTGACCTGGTTGAGGAGTCTCTGTAATGCCTTTGCCTGGATCCTCGATGCCCCCTTCAGATGGTATCCAAAACTGATGATGAACTCACTGAGTTCCTCCATCTTTTCTTGATCCGGTCTATTATGTATACGGTATATAGCAGGCTTTTCTAACATACAAAGATGGGTTGCAACCCTTTCATTTGCAGAGAGCATAAACTCTTCTATTATACGATGGGCGATATTTCTCTGTGATATCACGATATCCTCTGTCCTGCCCTGAAGATCAAGTATGATATCTGATTCAGGAAGATCAAAATCAATACTCCCATGTCTTATCCTTTTCTTATTAAGCTTAAGACACAGTTCCTCCATTAAATTGAGATCATCTATCAGCGAACTATACCTTTGGATCAGCCCTTTATCACCATTAATGAGGATATTTGCCACCTCAGTGTATGTCAGTCTCTCCTGGCTCCTTATGACCGTATCCTGGATCTCATACTCTAGCACCTCTCCATTTTTATCAAAATCTGTTATAAGACTTATTGTCAGGCGGTCTTCTCCTGGTTTGAGACTACATATCTCATTGGAGAGCTGCAGAGGAAGCATTGGTATCACATGATTAGGGAAGTAGACACTCGTCCCCCTCTCGAATGCCTCTTTATCAAGATGTGTTCCAGGTCTTACATAGTGACTCACATCTGCAATATGCACCCCTAATCTGAATCCCCCACCATTTAATCTTTTTATTGATACAGCATCATCAAAATCCTTTGCCTGCTCCCCATCTATAGTAAATATCCTGATCCCCCGCAGGTCCAGCCTTTCATTTATATCCCTCTTGCTTACTGAGCCTGCACACTTATCTGCCTCCTTGATTACCATCTCAGGAAATCTGGAGGGTATATCATATTTCCTGATTATCACCTCTACCTCTACATCTGAGTCAGTAGGGTAACCAAGAACCTCAATCACCTTCCCCTCTGGATTTCTGTTATGTATGGGATAGGTAGTGATCTCAGCTACAACAGCCTGCCCTCTCTTTGCCTTTTTGGTATATTTGAGGGGGATATAAATCTCCTGAACTATCCTCTTATCATCCGGTATGACATATGCAAAGCTCTTCCCCGGTTCATAGAGGCCTACTATGGTCTTCTGTCCCCTCTCAAGTATTCTTACTATACTCCCCTCTCTTCTGCCCCCTTTGTCAACTCTCTCCACCCGACAGACAACCTTATCTCCATGCATGGCCTCGCCCAGGTTCTTAGGACTTACAAATATATCTTTTTCATTCTCGACCTCTGGTAGTACGAATCCATATCCATTGGGGTGTGCCTGGAGCTTTCCTACAACCAGGTTCATCTTTTCAGGAATACCATATCTGTTCCCCTTGATCTTTACGATGTGACCGGCCTGTGTCATCTCTTTGATGAGCCTTCTGAAGCGAGGTCTATCCTCAGAAGTTATACGGAATCTCTTTGTCAACTCCTTTGTGGTCATGGGACGGTGTATTGATTCCCTCATCACTTTTAATACATGTGTAGATTTTATCTTCATAACGTTATTAATCCCCGTAATATCTTTAGATTCATTATATCCTCTTTCATCTCTTTCCCTTTTGGTGTCTCCAGGATCATGGGTGTATCTTTAAATTGCTTGTCATTTAAGAGGAGTCTAAAGGCCTCTATTCCAAGCATCCCCTTTCCTATATGTTCGTGACGATCTATCCTGCTACCCAGCCCCTTCTTTGAGTCATTTATGTGAAAGACCTTTAGCCTTTCCAGGCCAATCACCCTGTCGAAATCCTCAAATGTCTTGTTATACGAACTCTTATCTCTTATATCATAACCTGCGGCAAATGTATGACATGTATCATAGCATACACCCATATACTTCTTTTTATCCACCAGATCAATGATTCTGGCCAGTTGTTCAAAACTGTAGCCAAGATTTGTCCCCTGCCCTGCCGTGGTCTCCAAAAGGAGCTTTAAACTGAAGCCCCTGGCCCTTTTATAGACCCAGTTTATAGAATCAGCAATCCTTTTAAGCCCCTCTTCTTCCCCTGAACCCAAGTGTGCCCCAGGGTGGAATATAAGATAGGGGATCCCCAACTTCTCTGCCCTCTCCATCTCGATGAAGAATGCCTCGATCGATTTTTCATAGGATTCAGGATCAGGCGATGCCAGGTTAATCAGGTAACTATCGTGTGCCACCACCGGGCTGATACCTGTCTTCCTCTGGTGCTCCAGATAATCTTCTATATCCTTTTTGGTAAGTAGCTTTGCCTTCCACTGATTGACATTCTTTGTAAATACCTGGATCGTCTGACAGCCAATGCTCTTTCCACGCTCCAGGGACATAAACATTCCGCCTGATATAGACATATGTGCACCGAGCAGCATATTATTATCTCCTATATATCTATGATGGTTATCATAACATGACAGAACTAAATGTCAAAAACAAAGGCTTAAAGATGATAAGCTTTTTGCAGTAGAGTCATTAACAATATATCATTCTCCCTTAATCTTGAGTATGCCCTCGACAATATCTCTCTCATTTGTTATTATATTTATGCGTCTAATTAATGTTTCTTTATCGGTTAATACTGCAATTTCACAATACCCTTTATGAGCATCTATACCAATCCAATTTCTTTTCATGGGCACCTCCTTAAGTTTTAGGTTGAAAAATTCTTAAATTTTGTTATTATAACTTATAGGCAAGTGCCCGATATTTCTTATTATCTTATTCGGGTCGTTATGTGCTTTAAAAATTGGCCAATGGTTGGCCGGTCGCTATCGACTAATATGTGCGTTTAATTATTTGATAGCTCAATCTCGATCAACGCACATTTTTGAGGGGATAGTTTATGAATATTTATGTTGGAAATCTGGCCTACAGTGTTACCAAAGATGACTTGAAAGATGCTTTTTCCGAATTTGGAGAAGTATCTAATGTTGACATTATAACGGATAAGTATTCAGGCGAGTCGAAAGGTTTCGGATTTGTAGAAATGGCGAATAATTCAGAAGCAGAGAAAGCGATTAAAGAATTAAATGATAGCGAAATAAAAGGGCGTAATATAAAGGTTAATCAGGCAAAACCACGCGAAGATCGAGATCGGAAGAGCACACGTCTGAACTCCAGTCACATTCCTTTATCTCGTATGCCGTCTTCTGCTTGAAAAAAAAAAAAAAAGAAAAAACAACTAGATCGGAAGAGCACAAGACTGAACTACATCATCACGCAGCACGTCGT
>CAJVYE010000036.1 GCA_913009285.1 uncultured Nitrospirota bacterium
GAACAACCCTTGCTATCTCGAGGGATTTAAAGATATCACTTTTGTCATTCTTCACCCTTACAGATTCTCTAAAAGGCACCAATTCCGCTCCTATCTCCCTTGCCACCTCTTCCATCCCTGTCTTGCGGGTTAAATGTCTCCAGTTACCTATAGCAGGGCTATCTCCTATAGAGGGTATACCTCCTGCCTCCCTTACCAGATTTCCAACCGCCTTTACCACTACAGGGTGAGTAGTAATAGCCTTTTCCGGTGATTTAGCCAACAGGAGATTCGGTTTCAGGAGAACCCTGTCACCCTTTCTTATAAATCTCTTAATACCACCCAGTAACTCCACAGACCGGCTTACTGACCCGTATACCTCATCATAAGAATAACTATTTGACTTTACTATAGATACCTCGGTTACCATCTGACCTTTCTGTTTAACAAGGGTAATTGTGGTGCGCCCGACAGGGTTCGAACCTGCGGCCTGCGGATCCGGAGTCCGCCGCTCTATCCATCTGAGCTACGGGCGCATTGGTCAATTAAATATATCAAACATTCTTTTGCAACACAAATCTTCTCCTTTCAGGCCTCTTTTGTTCTCGCAGGCTGAAGCCTGCGGCTACCCACCTTTTCTCAACACTATTTCCGGAAGACCCAAAATATATGTACAATATCAATAAGATATATTATATAATAATTATCATTGAAAAATGTGGGGTGTCAACTCAAATGACCATACTTTTTGCTTATATACTCGACCTTATAGTTGGTGATCCAGAGAAATTTTATCATCCGGTCAGAGGAATCGGATATTTTGTCAGTTATTTTGAAGAAATATTGATTGAATTTCCAATAAAGAAGGTTAGCGGGATGATCCTGGTTGCTATTGTAATGGGTGTAACGTATATCATTACCTTCTTAATCGTCAAGATCGCCTATATCCTGGGAGACATTATTGGTTTTTTTGTATCCTCAGTTCTCATATTTACATGTATCTCTGTAAGATCCCTTTATCAGGAGAGCATGAAGGTATATTATCACCTAAGGGATGGAGATGAAGATAAGGCAAGGAAAAGCCTCTCCATGATCGTTGGCAGAGACACCCTTGATCTAGATAGAGAGGGGATAACAAGGGGCGCTGTTGAGACGGTAGCAGAGGGGATAGTGGATGGGATATTATCCCCTCTTTTTTATGCTGTTATTGGTGGCGCCCCCCTTGCTATGGCCTATAAGGCTGTGAATACACTTGACTCTATGGTCGGGTATAAGAATGATAGGTACATAGATTTTGGCTGGGCATCAGCAAGGCTTGATGATATTGCCAATTTTATCCCTGCAAGGATTGCTGGTATGGTGATCCCATTGGCTGTAGCCCTGTGTGGAAAGAACTGGATAGGTTCCTTTGCCGTTATCTGGAATGATAGGGGTAATCATCCAAGTCCTAACAGTGGTATACCAGAGGCAGCGATTGCCGGGGCGCTCGGTGTCAGGTTAGGAGGTGTAAGCTATTATGGGGGAAAGCCGGCCCAAAAGCCGTTTATAGGGGAGGAGGGTAAGGGGGTAATGCCAGAGGATATATATAGGGCAAACAGTATAATGCTCACAACATCTGCTATGGTAGTTTTATTTGGTATGATTCTTTCGTAAGCGTTCATAGAACACTGAAATTTGAAATTGGAAATTGGAAATTAGGTAATAGTTCAGCCATAATTTTAATCCATAATACGTTACCACGGATATTCACGGATTTACACTGAGATTTATTAATGGAACTTCATCGTGAGATGAAGTCCTATTAATAAATTCCAGTGATATTCTGTGTCTTTCCGTAGTGAATTATTACGATAACACAAATTTCTAATTTCTAATTTCCAATTTCAAACCGTGAACGGTTACAGATTATTATATCAAGGGGGCTAAGGAATTGTTTTTAGACAGAAATCAGGAAAAACTATCCTCTTGACTTTCGTTGATTTATGTACTATAAATATAACCTGTAACCGTTCACGGTTACTATAACCTTATGCTAAACCCTAACTGAAAGGAGAGAAGATCTTTGAAGATACGCAAAGCTGTTTTCCCTGTGGCAGGTCTTGGGACAAGATTTCTTCCAGCCACAAAGGCATCTCCAAAGGAGATGCTGCCTTTAGTGGACAAGCCTCTGATACAGTACGTTGTTGAAGAGGCAATAGAGGCAGGTATTAAGCAAATCGTGATGATTACAGGAAGGGGAAAGAATGCCATTGAGGATCACTTTGATATCTCCTTTGAGTTAGAACATGTATTAAGGGGGAAAAATCAGAATGGCAAGTTGGAAGAAATTCAAAGGATATCGAATCTTGTCGATTTTTGTTATATACGCCAAAAGGAACCTTTAGGTTTGGGACATGCAATACTGCGAGCAAAAGAGATAATAGGGAATGAGCCATTTGCTGTTTTGTTGGGGGATGATATAATATATTCAGATATCCCTGCTATCAAACAACTGATGGATGCATATGAAAAATACAACTCCTCTATTATTGGTGTTGAAGAAATAGAAAAAAAGTATATATTTAATTATGGGGTAATTGAACACAAACAGATTGCTAATAATGTATATCAGATATCCAATCTGGTTGAAAAACCATTACCTGATAAAGCCCCCTCCAATTTGGCGATTATCGGGAGATATATTCTGACTCCAGAGATATTTGATATATTAGAGAAGACAAAGCCGGGTAGAGGAGGGGAAATTCAACTTACTGATGGATTGAAGAGTATGTTAAGGAATCAGGTTATATACGGGTATAAATTTGAAGGTAAGAGGTATGATGCAGGGGATAAGTTGGGATTTTTAAAGGCTACAGTAGAATATGCCTTAAGAAGACCTGATCTGGGGGAAGAATTCAGGAACTATTTGAAAAGTTTGGAATTGACAAAAAGAAGTGCCTAAAGTGAGCTAAAGTTAAAGAATTTGAAATTTTAATAAAAAATAATTCAATAACTTTAGACACTTCAAATTTTAGGCACTTAAGTTCACTTAAAAAGGGAAATAGCTCCGTGGAGATTTACAAAAAGGGCCGGTCCAATCAAATAACCCTTATAGAGACGGGTGATAGAAGTCTATATAACTATCTATCTATAGAGATATTGGAGAAGGATTATATCTTAGGGGAGACAAATTTTATCATGATAGATATATACGAAACACAGGATAATTTATATGTAGAGGCAGAGGTTCCCGGGATGAAAGCAGAAGAGATTCAGGTTTATCTGGATGAGGGAAATCTGACTATAGAAGGAGTTAAACAGGAGGAAAAGCTTCACAGTGAAGGGCGTGTAAATTTTGTGTGTATGGAGCGGTCTTTTGGTCCATTTAAACGGATCGTCAATATTCCATCAGCTGTAAATACTCATAAGATAAAGGCATTTTATGCTGATGGTATCCTGACTGTCTGCTTGCCCAAGAATGTTGAGAGGAGAAAACTTTATAAACGTATAGCCATTGAATAAAAGGAGTTTGTAATAGTATACAAGCAAAAAATATTGCTAATCAGTTACAGGAGCTAAAGATATGGGAAGTGTGGATATGATTGAAGAGACAAATCCGGTTATACAGACAGATGTTAAGATACCGAATGAACTACCGTTACTCCCGATTAGGGATATAGTTGTCTTTCCTTATATGATCATACCTCTTTTTGTTGGTAGGGAGTCTTCCATAAATGCAGTCAATGAGGCGCTCGCTTCAAACAGGATGATGGTTCTGGTATCTCAGAAGGATGCCAGTATTGAGTCCCCAACTCCTGAGGATCTCTATGATATAGGTACTATTGTAATGGTTATAAGGATGCTGAGACTCCCTGATGGAAGAGTGAAGATACTTATCCAGGGAATAGCAAAGACAAAGATTGAAAAGTATATAGTGGATAAGCCTTTTTATAAGGTAAAGATAAAAAAATTGGAGGAACCACCAGAACCAGCGGATAAGTCTCTGAGACTAGAAGCGCTAATGCGAAATATCAAAGAACAGATGAGTAAGGCTGTATCCATGGGGAGGATAGTCTCACCAGATATATTGATGATGATTGACCAACTGACATCTCCTGGAAAGCTGGCAGATATAATCGCCTCCAATTTAGGGTTAAAGGTAGAGGATGCACAGCAGGTTTTAATGATAATGGATACTGAGGAGCGTCTCGTAAAGGTAGGAGAACTTTTAAATAAGGAGATAGAACTCCTCAATATGCAACAGAGGATACAGACAGAAGCGCAAGAAGAGATATCAAAAACACAGAGGGAGTACTATCTTAGAGAACAACTCAAGGCCATTCAGAAGGAGCTTGGCGAGGCAGATGAAAAGGGAGAAGAGATCAATGAGTTCAGGGAGACGATAAGTAAGGCAAAGATGCCTGCAGAGGTGGAGAAAGAGGCGATGAAACAATTGAAACGTCTTGAAAAGATGTACCCTGAATCTGCAGAGGCCACTACTGTGAGGACTTATCTGGAGTGGATGACAGAGATTCCATGGAGCAAGGCAACAAAGGATATCCTTAATATTAAGAAGGCATCTGCTGTCCTGGATGAGGATCACTACGATCTGGAGAAGGTAAAGGAGAGGATACTCGAATACTTAGGGGTGAGGAAGTTAAAGGAAAAGATGAAAGGTCCTATACTATGCTTTGTTGGCCCTCCAGGGGTCGGTAAGACCTCCCTTGGCAAATCTATTGCGCGTGCACTTGGCAGACAATTTGTAAGGATATCTCTTGGTGGTGTCAGGGATGAGGCAGAGATAAGAGGACATAGAAGAACTTATGTTGGCGCACTTCCTGGAAGGATAATTCAGGGAATACGTCAGGCAAACTCTAACAATCCTGTCTTTATGATGGATGAGGTTGACAAGATCGGTGCGGATTTTAGAGGAGATCCTTCTGCAGCGCTATTAGAGGTCCTCGATCCTGAACAGAATTACTCATTTACCGATCACTACTTAGGTGTTCCATTCGATCTATCTAGTGTAATGTTTATTACCACAGCGAATCTTATAGATCCTATTCCATCAGCCCTGATGGACAGAATGGAGATAATTAGACTTCCGGGTTACACCGAGGAGGAAAAACTCAAAATTGTACTTAAATATCTTATTCCACGCCAGATGGAAGAACACGGTATAAATAAGAGTATACTCAAGATCTCAGATAAGGCCATTATGAAGGCCATTTCTCAGTACACAAGAGAGGCCGGTTTGAGGAATATAGAGAGGGAAATCGCTACAATATGCCGTAAGGTAGCTAAGAGTATTGCTGAAAATGGAAAGAGGGTATACAGAATAAATGTAGGCAATCTGCATAAGTATTTAGGGATAAGGAAATATCAACCTGAGATGGAACAGGAGGACAGCCAGGTCGGTGTGGCAACAGGATTGGCATGGACTCAAACAGGTGGAGAGATCATGTACATTGAGGTAACCACCATGAATGGTAAAGGGACATTGACCCTTACGGGTCAACTCGGTGATGTAATGAAAGAATCTGCTCAAGCAGCTATGAGCTATGCACGTTCAAGGGGTAAGGAACTTGGATTGTCCGAAGATTTCTATGCTAGAACAGATATACACATACATGTACCAGCAGGTGCAATACCTAAGGATGGGCCTTCGGCAGGTATTACAATGGCAGCAGCGCTTATCTCTGCCCTGACTAATGTCTCTGTGAGTAATGATATAGCCATGACCGGGGAGATAACCTTGAGAGGACGGATTCTCCCTATTGGTGGGTTAAAAGAGAAGGTGCTTGCAGCCAGAAGGGCAGGCATGAAGACAGTTATTCTCCCAAAGGGAAATGATAAGGACATTGAGGAGATCCCAAAGAAGATCAGAGAGGATATAAATTTCATTTTTGTCAAGAATATGGATGAGGTATTAAAAGAGGCATTGAAGAAGACTGTGGGCAGTAAAGCAAGTAAACGGTAAGCACTAAATTGAGCCTGACATCCGGGACAAGACGCCCCGGCTATAATCTGTAACCCATCAAGCAAAGCGAGCAAAACATCACCTAATGCAGCTTCCTATAAAACGACTACTATCTAAAGAGAATAAGATCACCAGAAGATCTACCTTAAAAGGGTTTAGCGCCTTTCTGTTTCAGATAGCAATCTTTAATTATTTTCCATTTACCCCTAAAATTATCTCAACAACCAATAAGGATAGGCTCACCAGGAAAGATACACTAACACAGAATATTATAGACAGATTTATGGGAGAGACCCTTATTTATGATATAAGCTTTCTATGGTTTAAAAAGGCTGCAGAGGGGGTCCTCTCACTTAGAAAAGAGAATGGGGAATATGTAGCTACACTGCAGGCAGAGACAAAGGGATTTATAGGGTGGCTTACCGCTTATCGGAAATATGTCTTCAGGGCATATTTATATCCAATTGATAACAAAAGAGGCCTAAGATCCAGGATGTTTGAGAGGCATGCAATTATTAAAAAAAATGATGAAAAGGTCATTACCTATCTGGATCATGACAATCATTTGATGTCGTGGAAGGAATTTAAGTCAGGGGTACTGGTAAAGACCGGGAGTGAGCCAATTCCTGAAAACACAGTATATTATGATGTTCTCTCTGCGTTTTACAATTTCCGTAACGGTTTTTATGGAGATATGGAGAAGGGAAGCGAATATGTGATTACAACTATTCCTCAAAAGGGAGAGTCTGAGATAACTATAAGAATTGCTACAGATGAAGAAGAGAAAAAAGAGAGAAAGGATAGAGAAAATAGAAAAGGTGAATCCCTGGTTGTTGTCAAGGTTCCTAAGGAGATATTTGAATCAAAGACTGGTGAGGTAAAGATATGGCTCTCTGAGTCGCTTATCCCTATAGAGGCAACAGTAAAGGATTATATAGGGTTCGGAGATGTAACAGGGTATTTAAAAGATGTCTTATAAGGATCTCAGAGACTTTATAAATCTACTGGACAAAAAGGGGCTGCTGAAGAAAATCACTGTTGAGGTAGACACGGATCTGGAGATCACAGAGATTACAGATCGTGTTTCAAAGGCTAAAGGCCCTGCCTTATATTTCATGAAGCCAAAGGGATACAATATCCCTGTATTAATCAATGCCTTTGGAACAGAGGAGAGGATAAAGATGGCCTTGAATGTAAATTCTTTGAATGATCTCTCTGGTTTATTAGAATCCTTCCTCTCCATTGAGACACCTGTAAGTCTTATAGATAAATTAAAGATGCTTCCCAAATTAAGGGATATGGCAGGGTATTTACCTAAGGCTGTCAAGGATGGCCCTTGCAAAGAGGTAATTATCAGGGACAACCCATCCCTTGATATGTTCCCGATTATCAAGTGCTGGCCAAAGGATGGTAGCAAATATATCACACTCCCGATGGTATTCTCCAGATCTCTTGAGGGGGAAAAAAGGAACTGTGGTATGTATCGGATGCAGGTCTATGATAAGATAACCACAGGGATGCACTGGCATATACATAAACATGGAGCCATGCACTATAATGAATACGAAAAGATGAAGAAAAGGATGGAGATAGCAGTAGCAATAGGTTCTGACCCTGCTGTTGTTATATCATCCACAATTCCCCTTCCACCTGATTTTGATGAGATGATCTTTGCAGGATTCCTTAGAGGAGAGGCAGTGAAAATGGTAAAATGCGAGACAGTGGATATAGAGGTGCCTGCCAATTCAGAAATAGTCTTGGAAGGGTATGTAGATCCCTTTGAGAGGAGGGTAGAAGGACCTTTTGGAGATCATACAGGATTCTACTCATTAAAAGATGAATATCCGGTATTTCATATCACCTGTATCACCCATAGAAAAGATCCTATTTATCATGCAACTGTTGTTGGAAGGCCGCCTATGGAGGATTGCTATATCGGCCATGCCATTGAGAGACTGATGCTACCCTTGCTTAAGAAACAGTTTCCTGAGGTAGTAGATATTCATATGCCGTTTGAAGGGGTGTTTCATAATCTAATCATAGTATCTATAAAGAAGCGCTATCCAGGACATGCCCGCAAAATGATGCATGCGCTGTGGGGGTTAGGTCAGGCAATGTTTTCCAAGGTCATCGTTATAGTTGATGAGGATGTAGATGTCCATGACAATGGATTAGTAACATGGAAGGTCCTTAATAATATCGATCCTGAGAGGGATATTGAATTTGTCCTTGGGCCTATCGAGACATTGGATCACGCATCCCGCCTCCCCCAATACGGTTCCAAAATGGGGGTGGATAGATCGGAAGAGCACACGTCTGAACTCCAGTCACATTCCTTTATCTCGTATGCCGTCTTCTGCTTGAAAAAAAAAAAAAAAAATTACAAAAAAAAAAAAAAAAACAAACAACAACTAACGAAATCTAGACATATTCTCACTCAGTCTAAAACCAAAGCCATCTACTTATGTAACGTC
>CAJVYE010000037.1 GCA_913009285.1 uncultured Nitrospirota bacterium
TTTCCTTTGTGGCGGCCGACTCATATCTCGATGAGACCGGCTCCCTGCAGGCTGTGCATGAGCCTTTTTGAGGCGTATCAAAAAATTATTTCCGACAATACAAATGCTCAAGATGCTGCGGATTATATGACCGATTTTTACAAAAAGTTTAACCAGCCCGATATTCTCTTAATTACTGACCAGACTTCGGCCCACTTTATAGAGGCCAATGCCATGGCGCAACCAGGCGGCGTTGAGGTTATCAAAAGGGTTGACAATTTTTTCGCCTCTACCAATCATTTCAGGCTCCTTCCCGGCGCTGTCCAGTACAAGAAAAATCACAGCACTTACCTTCGTCTGGAAAAGGCTGAGGCTATTTTGGAAAAAGATACGGACATACAAGGTGTAGTGAACGTGTTGAAGGACCAGTATTTTGGAGAATCCGTCATGTCCATATGTAGGGTTAATAAGATCATTCCGCCCCAAGAGCAACCCTATTTCACCCAGGCAACGGCAATATTTTGTAGTGACAGCAAAAGCGTGAACTGCGCTTATCAAATAAACGGAAACCCGAGAACAAACAAGTTTACGTTTATTCATGACATTTTTGGCGAAGGTGCTCAGCAGCCCGACATCCCTGTTGAAGAAATAGGTAGTGCCTGTGGGAAGATGTTTGGCCTTGTTTAAATTGTAGTAGTTCAGACTTGACCTGACAGTTGCCGGTTTTTCAGAAGTGTCTGTCAGCTTAAGTTCAGGCGACTTGTTTTTCAAATGCAGTCCCGGGTATCCCTATCCAGAAAAATTTTGGGGGTTTTGGGATTGAGAAAACCTTATTTTATGGTAATATAACTAATATTTTTAAAAGCAACTTTCTATCTTACTACAAGAGGGAGAATTGGATATGCAAAATTTTCTGGATCGTTATAAGGATTTAGGTCTTCTTTTGCTGCGTGTAGGGCTCGGCATCGCCTTTCTGTTCCACGGTGTACCGAAGATAATGAGCGGTCCGGAAAAATGGAAGGCCCTGGGCGGAGCCATGGGTATGCTTGGCATTACTTTCGTACCGGTCTTCTGGGGGTTTATGGCTGCGCTCTCAGAGGCGGCAGGCGGCGCCCTTTTGATTCTCGGTCTCTTTTTCAGGCCAGCGTGCATTTTACTGGCCTGCACCATGGCTGTGGCCCTAACTATGCACATCGGCAAAGGGGATCCTTTTGCAGTCTACTCCCATTCCCTTGAAGATGGAATTGTCTTTCTATCCCTGATCCTCATAGGTCCGGGTAAATATGTGCTGAAATCCTGAAGATAGATTGCCCACACAAAAGGTGCAAACAGGGGTAATTATTTGAAAAAGAAATCTAAAGAGCCTTTCATACCTGCTGAAAGGCAGAAGACCATCCGTAAGGAGATAATCTTAGTTCTGGAGGGCCGGACCCTATCAGCAAAGGAGATATCCGGTGAAGTAGGGGTTTCTGAGAAAGAGGTGTACGAACATCTTCAGCATATCCTGAAGACTCGTAAAAGAGAGTATGCCCTCAAAATTTCACCTGCAGAATGCAAGAAATGCGGTTTTGTTTTCAGAAAAAGGGATAAGCTTAAAAAGCCGGGGAGGTGCCCTATATGCCGTAGTGAATCAATACTTGATCCGTTCTTTTCTTCTTAGGTACTGCGCAGAAATAACTTAACTGAATTTATGGCCGTCCAGAGTATAAACCAGAGGGGTTTTCATGGTAAGAAAGTTATTGGAACTGAAGTTGCATTGGCAAATCCTCATCGCCCTTGCCTGTGCGGTGATGGCGGGCGCAGCCACGTCTATGGAGACCCGTATCCTGGGTGTTTCTCTCTACAGCATTTATGAATTTTTCGGCACGTTGTTCCTTAATGCCTTGAGGATGCTCATTGTGCCGCTCATCGCTTCGTCCATTATTACGGGCATGGCGGGCGCCAGTCAGTCCAGTGCATTTGGGCGGCTTGGTGGAAAGACCTTGTTTTACTATTTAAGTACCAGTTTGATAGCGATCCTCACTGGCTTGTTGATGGTAAATTTGTTTGTACCGGGTATCGTAGATGGTATACCTGCCAAGGAGATTATCGGACTCAGTGCGGATACTGATGCACTTTTAGCCAAAACCCAGGGCCGGGGTGCTGCTGATATTGCACAGATTTTCCTGCGTATGGTGCCCACAAACATTGTCGCAGCAGCGGCCAATGGCCAGTTGCTTGGCCTGATTTTTTTCTGCCTGTTGTTCGGGTTCTTTGTAACCAAGGTTCACGATCGTTATACCGAGGTCATGGTGGACTTCTGGCAGGGAATTTTTGAAGTCATGATGCGCATCACAGACTGGGTGATGAAATTTGCGCCCTTGGGTGTCTTCGCACTAGTCGCTAAAGTGGTTACCGCTACGGGGCTGGCCGCCTTCCAGCCCCTGGCCTGGTTTATGATCACTGTGCTGGCGGCCTTGGCAACCCATGTATTTGTTACCTTGCCGATTCTGCTTAAGGTTATTGGGGGTGTGAATCCCATACGTCAATATCGCGCCATGGCACCTGCATTGCTGACAGCGTTTTCAACGGCATCTTCTTCAGCTACCTTGCCCCTGACGATGGAGTGTGTAGAAAAAAATGCAGGCGTATCGAACCGTACGACCAGCTTTGTATTACCGCTGGGTGCCACAGTAAATATGGATGGGACGGCACTGTATGAGTGCGTCGCCGCAATGTTTATTGCCCAGGCCTATGGTCTCGATCTGTCCTTTGTCACGCAATTCACCATCGTCCTTGTCGCGTTATTGACCTCCATCGGCGTAGCGGGTATCCCGGCCGCATCGCTCGTCGCCATTGTGGTCATCCTTGCCGCCATTGGTTTGCCGGCGGAAGGCATCGGTCTTATCCTGGCGGTCGGTCGGGTGTTGGATATGTGTCGTACCAGTGTCAATGTCTTCAGTGATTCCTGTGGGGCTGTTATTATAGGTCGCAGCGAAGGGGAACCGGATATTCTGCCTGATCCCCGATATAAGGAGGAGCAATAGGATCTCAATAGTCTCCTGAAAAAACCTTCAGCGTATCCGGAGAGCTGAAAAAAAGAAGCTGAGCAGGTAAGCAGAGGTTGCCGA
The DNA here is from genome assembly GCA_913009285.1 of uncultured Nitrospirota bacterium. GTDB lineage: Bacteria > Nitrospinota > Nitrospinia > SZUA-224 > SZUA-224 > SZUA-224. The sequence continues at coordinate 3,090 of CAJVYE010000037.1, forward strand.
CCATTAAAAACCAAAGAGTTATATTAAACCTTATAGAACGGGTGTCGCTCGAAAAAAAATTATCCTAACAGAATTTCAGCATTCGTAGTGATGATGGAGCCCACCAACTTTGGGAGTTTAAAGGATTTAACACTCATCATCATCCCTGCCATATACGCTATAATAAAAGAAAGAAGATTATTATGAAGATCGTGGTAGGTAGTACTTTCTTATCACCTTTAATGGGGGATGTTTTGTTACAGGGGTGAATGCAAGACTCACCCTCCCCTGGCTGGTAATAGATTTAAAAACCTTATCTATCTCACGATTGGGGATAGGGGCATTGGTATCCCAGTCAACAACCTGGATCTTAATCAGGATCTTATTTGGATTATCTATCAGATCAATCAGCCTGGTGGTCATATTCTTCAGAAATATATAGAGATCATTATTGGACAACTGTAATTCCTTCTTGATCTGACGGTGATATGCCATAACTGAGTAATAGTCGAAGCCATATTTTAATGTTGCATTTATGTCCTGAGATAGCCATGCGAGGGCATTCTTGGGGTCGGTTATGGTCTCGTAATATAGATTCAGGGCAAATTTAACATCCGGATTTACATCCCGGGCAGATTTCATCATGATCTCTACCAGCTTTAATATCTGACGGTTTTTCCATTTAGCCCATCTCCAGAACTTCGGGGTATAGTTTGATACAAAGTATTTCCCTGATTTTTCATATATACCGCGAAACATATCATGGGGATTGATCCTATAACCCGACTCTAGAAGATAGAGATTAGCTGCCTCCTGGCTGTATCCCTCTGTATGTCTTAAGACCAGGTCGTCCTGGAAGAGGATACCATCGATATCATAAGCAGCAAGATCGGTGTAGATATCCCTGAGATACCTCTGCACCTCTTTATTAAAGATATTGAGCCCCTTTGTCGGTTTTATCCCTCCTGACTCTATGTCGTATTTATAGCCTCTAAGATCTGGCTTTTCGTATATCTTCCAATCGCAACGTCGTGTTGTCATCCATGCGAATATCTTCATTTTGTTACGATGGGTAATCTTCACCAGCTCTCCTAAGATATCATCCACAACAGGGGCATGAGAGGTCTTAAAATAGACACCCACCTTATTTTTCCTTTTAGCAAAGGAATAAAAACTATCACCATTATTCTGAAATACCCTTACAATAATGGTATCTACCCCTGATCTCTTCATCTCTTTTATCTTATTTTCTACCTCATCTAATGTTTTGCACTTAAAGGTAGGGACCTGTGCTGCATGGATAGAAGGGGGTATATCCAGAGAGGGAGTGATAATGCCTGAATCAGCGAGATTACTGACCGGTATAATGAGAAGAGAGATTAATATGATTATTAAAATCTTTATATTCATTGTGTTAAAAGCAGAATGTTCAAATTAAAATCACCATTATATCAAAGATAATGTATAAAATACAATTTTTTTTTTAAAAATCTCTGAATTATTGTAATATATTTATTGTTAGTACATTAATAATGACCCGGGTTTAAAAAATATTTTTAATTGAGGTTTTATCCCATGACAAGACTCCCCATCATTGCTATAACAATGGGTGATCCTGCGGGCATTGGCCCTGAAATCATACTTAAGGCAGGAAAAAAGGATATCTTTAAATTCTGTACCCCGCTAATTGTAGGTGATTACAGGTTTTTGGAGAGACTGAGTAAGAGATTTAATATACCTGTAACGATCTGTAAGGTACAGAGGATAGATGAGATATCTGCCCTAAATGAGAGTTTGCATGTCCTTGATCTTCACAACATAGATTATGATAAGGTTGAGGAGGGAAAGGTAAACAGGTTGACAGGAAAGGCATCAGTGGAATATATCACAAAGGCTACTAATCTTGTCTTGAAAGGAGAGGTTGATGCCATTACTACTGCGCCTATAAATAAAGAAGGCCTCCATTTGGCTGGTTATTCCTATGCAGGTCATACCGAGCTCCTATCAGAACTTACCAGGACCAAGGATTATGCCATGATGCTTGTGGGTGGGGATATCAGGGTGGTACTTGTCACAATTCATACTCCTCTGAGAGATGTGAGTGATATGATAAAGAAGGAAAGGATAATGAGGATAATCCGATTGACTCATTCTTCCCTTAAGTCATTCGGGATAATGGCCCCGCATATTGCTGTCTCTGCACTGAATCCGCATGGTGGAGAGGGGGGGATATTCGGGAATGAGGAGATTACAGAGATAATCCCGGCTATAAAGGAGACCCGTTCAAAAGGGATAGATATAGAGGGGCCGTTCCCAGCAGATACCTTATTTACACCTGCTAAGAGAGAGGGGTTTGATGCAGTGATCGTGATGTATCATGATCAGGGGTTGATCCCGATAAAAATGGCCTCCTTTGGAAAAGGTGTGAATGTTACACTTGGACTTCCGGTCATACGGACATCAGTAGATCATGGGACAGCTTATGATATAGCTGGTAAGGGGGTAGCAGATCCATCGAGCCTCATAGAGGCATTAAGATTAGCTGCAAGGTTGGTGCATGCGAAACTCAGTTAAGAGATATCCTAAGAAGAGACTCGGCCAGAATTTCCTTGTGGATGATTCTGTGGTAGAGGATATAATCCGTACAGCAAATCTTGATGAGAATGAGACAATCCTGGAAATAGGTCCAGGGAAAGGGATTCTCACATATGCCCTTGCAAAGAGGGTAAAGAGGGTAATCGCCCTTGAACTGGATATGGATCTGTGCGGGTTTCTAAATGATCATCTTGCCAGTTTTTCCAATGTTGAGATAATCCATGCTGATGCACTTACCTTTGATTACAGAGGATTAAAAGATAGATTTAGGGTAATAGCAAACCTCCCCTATTATATATCCGTACCTATTATAGTTAAACTCCTTGAGAATAAGAAGATCATACCAGAGATGCTCCTTATGCTGCAAAAGGAAGTAGCTAATCGAATAACCTCAAAACCAGGTATAAAGGATTATGGTTCCCTCTCTATCTTTGTCCAGTATTTTTCCAATGTAGAAACAGTAATAAATGTTACTAAGGATTCCTTTAGACCGATACCCAAAGTAGCTTCAGCAGTAGTAAGAATAACACCATTGGCAAGACCACTGGTAGAGGTAGTGAATGAGGATCTCTTTTTTAGGGTGGTAAAATATGCCTTTGCATTACGCAGAAAGACCCTGAGAAACAGTTTGAAGGCCCTTAATATTCCTCCTGATAGGTTAAAAGATGCCTTCAGAATTGCAGATGTTGATCCATTAAGGAGAGGAGAGACATTGAGTCTTCAAGAGTTTGCCAATCTGAGTAATTCATTAGGGACGGATCAGAAATAACTTGGCATTTTTCGCGCTCAGATTCAGGCCAGGTTTGGTCGTGACGATTGAGCGATCTCGGAGGCGTAGCCAGGACTACGTTGACGAGATCACGATTGAGGATCGATCAAAGATGGTCTGAATCTGAGATGCGAAAATGCCAAGTTATTTCTGATCCGTCCCTAAGATAGGCAAAATTTTTCTATTGACTAATTTGCTGCAAGGTGATAATTTTTTTTTGCCATGTTCATATTTATCTTAGAAAAGATCGGAAATGTCTTTATAGGCTTTTTAAAAAAGACCGGGAGAATGGTCATTTTCTTTGCCACTGCCCTCTCATTAGCGGTAAGGCCACCTTTTAAGCCTGGCCATGTAATAAAACAAATACACTTTATCGGGGTAAAATCCCTTTTTGTCATTATACTTACAGGATTATTCACCGGGATGGCACTTGGATTACAGGGTTATTATACCCTGTCAAGGGTAGGTTCAGAAGGTCTGCTGGGTTTTGCTGTTGCACTCGGTATGATAAGGGAGCTTGGCCCGGTACTTTCGGCATTAATGGTTACAGGGAGAGCAGGTTCCTCAATGGCAGCAGAAATAGGGATTATGAAGATCTCTGAGCAGCTTGATGCCCTTGATACAATGGCGATAAATCCTATCAAATATGTTGTTGTTCCTAAGATTATTGCAGGGATTATAGCAGTACCCCTTCTGGCCGCTATTTTTAATATTATCGGGATCTTCGGTGGATATCTTGTAGGAGTAGAATTAATGGGGGTTAATCCTGGGACATTCTTCGGGGAGATGCAGAATAGGGTTGCCTTTAAGGATATTAATCTCGGATTTGTGAAGTCAGTAAGTTTTGGGGCAATAATTAGCTGGGTGAGCTGTTTTGAGGGATACTACACAGGTTTTGGCGCAGCAGGGGTTAGTAAGGCAACAACGGTGTCAGTAGTTTTAGCGTCAGTATTGATCCTGATATGTAATTATTTTATAACCTCTGTGATGCTATAGATATGATTAAACTGGTAGATGTATATAAAACATTTAATGGGCAGGAAGTGCTAAGGGGGGTCACTTTAGAGATACCAGAGGGAAAGACAACTGCGATCATCGGGCGAAGCGGAGGTGGGAAGAGTGTGCTCCTCAAACACATCATAGGGCTCTTAAAACCCGATAGCGGTCAAGTGCTGGTAGAAGGTACAGATATTTCAAGGCTTAATAATAGGGATCTTAATAAAATAAGAAATAGGTTTGGTATACTTTTTCAAGGGGCAGCCCTCTTTGATTCTTTGACGGTCTATGATAATATCGCCTTTCCTCTGCGTGAGAAGACCAGGCTTAAGGAGAATGAGATTCAAAAGATGGTCGATGAAAAACTGGAACAGCTCGGTCTTGCAGGGATGGGGCATAAATATCCTGCTGAGATTAGCGGAGGTATGAAGAAGAGGGTAGGTCTTGCAAGGGCACTCATAATGGATCCAGAGATAATGCTTTTTGATGAGCCGACCACAGGGTTAGATCCAATAATGAAGAATGCAATATATAATCTGATATTAAAGATGCATAAGAAGTTTGGTTTTACTGCTGTGGTGGTTAGTCATGAAATACCTGATATCTTTGGAGATCGGAAGAGCGTCGTGTAGGGAAAGAGTGTAGATCTCGGTGGTCGCCGTATCATTAAAAAAAAAAGAAGATAAGCAATCTGTGATTGAACAACATATTATAAGTAACACAATATGTTACGACAAGAGATAGTAGCAGCGCGTT
>CAJVYE010000038.1 GCA_913009285.1 uncultured Nitrospirota bacterium
TATGTATGTGTTTTGTTTAGGTTTCATAGACCAGATGTGTGTTCTTCCGATCTTTTGCTTTTTCTTTTTTTTTTTAATGATACGGCGACCACCGAGATCTACACTCTTTCCCTACACGACGCTCTTCCGATCTCCAGATATTCCCATTATGGAGTTCTATTATCCTTTTAACAATAGTTAAACCTATCCCTGTCCCCCCATACTCTTCAGCGTTATGCAGACGATGAAATATATCATAGATACTCGAAATATATTCCCCTTCAATTCCAATCCCATTGTCCTTCACATAAAATTCATAATAGGTTTTCTTGTTTTTATAGCCAATCTCGATTTTTGGAGTCTTATCTTTGTCAATAAATTTAATCGCATTGCTGATCAGATTTGTGAACATCTGGACCATTCTAACTTTATCACAACGTATAGATGGAAGATTACCAATGATATTAAGTTCTGCCTTGCTATCCTCAAGATTATACCGCAATATTTCCTTTACTCTATTCATAACATCAAGGACACTAACATTGGTATGCGGATTTGTGACTTTCCCTATTCTCGAGAGTTCCAGGAGATCCCTTATCAGTCTTCCCATATGGGAAGCCGCATTCCTGATACGGTTCAAGTAATGCATCCCATCCTTGTCCAGCTTATCTTTGTACTCATCCAATAGTATTGCAGCAAAACCGTCAATAGTCCTGAGAGGTGCCTTGAGATCATGAGAAACGGTGTATACAAAATTCTCTAACTCCTGATTACTTTCAATGAGTTCTTTTTCCAATCTCTTCTTTTCTGTTATGTCCTTACTTATACCAACGGTACCGATCACATTATTAGAATCATCCTTTAGTTGAGATAAGGTAAGGCTTATATCTATAGATCCGTTTCCTTTTGTAACAAACCTTGTCTCGTAATTAGATACATCTCCATCTTGAATAACCTTATCTATCAATTCTCTCTGTTCATCTTTGTAAAGCCATATCTCTTCGATATGTATCCCGATAACCTCTTCCCTCTTATACCCTAATATCTTTTCTGCTCCTTGGTTGAATGAGACTATATTCATATTAGTATCAGTGGTAATAATCATATCTGCAGAATGCTCCAGGATATTCTCCAGATAATTCTTCATATCGTTTAATTTTACGACTGCCAACTCTAATTTTTCATATAACTTGTCCTCTCTCTTTTTCTCATTATAGACCAGATCCCACAGGAGCCTGGCACCCAGTCCTCCAAGGATCTCTATACCCTCTTTATCCTCTTTCTCCAATTCACTTGTGATCATGGAGTCACCGGTAACATTTATCATCATATCCAATCCATCAATCGATAAAAGATCCATATAATTCAATGTAATGGGGATACCAAGCTCCTTAGCAATCTTCAATCCTAGGGCCTTATTATCCCTATCAGCCATCCCTACTACCTTAACATCAGGGTATCTATACAAGATAGGTAATAGGGCAGATCCACCTCGCCCGGCCCCTATCAATGCAACATTTTTCATATCCTTTTACCTTATAATCTCTTCTGGGTTAGCGATTCTTCCCTTGATGGCCGATGCAGCTGCTACAGCCGGATTGGTGAGATATACCTCGCTCTTAGGATGTCCCATTCGTCCTACAAAGTTCCTGTTAGTAGTAGACACTGCTCGTTCACCCTCACCCAATATCCCCATATGACCTCCTAAACAGGGTCCACATGTAGGTGTACTAATACATGCCTCGGCCTCTAAAAAGATCTCAAGGACCCCTGCCTTCATAGCATCATTATATATCTTTTGAGTTCCAGGGATAATTATTAACCTGACATTTTTATTTATCTTTTTCCCCTTAAGTACCGAAGCTGCCTCCTCAAGGTCAGAGAACCGTCCATTTGTACAGGAGCCTATAACGACCTGATCTATAGGTATTTCACCCACTTCACTGATGGGCCTTGTATTCGCAGGAAGATGTGGAAAGGCTATCTGGGGTTCGATGTTATTACAGTCAAACTCATATATATCACAATATATGGCATTCTTATCACTATTATATAACTTATAATCCCTTCTTTTCTTCTTTCCTTCTATATACTTTAGCGTAGTCTCATCTGGTATGAATATTCCATTCTTTGCCCCTGCTTCAACAGCCATATTCGCCATAGTAAACCTCGCATCAATTGAGAGGTTATCAACTACCTCTCCTGTAAACTCCATTGCCTTGTATAATGCACCATCGACCCCTATTTTTCCTATAGTATATAATATAAGATCCTTGCCAGTTACCCACTTCTGCAGTTTGCCATGGAATATGAATTTGATGGATTCAGGGACCTTAAACCATGCCTCTCCTGTAATCATCGTTGCACATAGATCTGTGCTCCCAACTCCGGTCGAGAATGCACCTAATGCACCATAGGTGCATGTATGGGAATCCGCACCTATAATGACATCACCCGGAAGGACGAGTCCTTTTTCTGGCAGGAGGACATGTTCTATCCCCATCCTACCCACCTCAAAGTAATGAGTGATATTATATCTCCTTGCAAATTTTCTCAACTTAATACTCTGCTGGGCAGATTTAATGTCCTTGTTAGGTGTAAAATGATCTGGGACAAGGATTATCCTGTCTCTGTCAAAGACATCTTCAACCCCTGACTTCTCAAACTCCTCTATGGCAATAGGGGCTGTTATATCATTTCCCAAGGCTATATCTACCCTTGCATTGATTAATTCTCCAGGGCTTACCTTCTCAACCCCGGCATGAGCAGCTAATATCTTCTCTGTTATAGTCATACACATAAATAAAGTCCTTCTTCGAGTTAAAGGTTGCGCGTTACGAGTTGCGGGTTAAACTCGCAACTTGTAACTTTTAACTTGATTGTATAGGAGTTTGCATTTTTAGTGTTTAAAAATCACAGTAAGTAATATGAATATTTTTCAACTTTAAGTTAATTTATAACTCGTAACCCGCAACTTCATCCATTACCTGTCAAATAGCTTCAATTGCAAGGCATCTGTACCAATACCAGGGAATTCTACAGGATACTTTCCAGTGAAACAGGCTGTACAAAAACCATCCTTTATGGAATCAAACGCCATCATCATACCATTGAGGCTCAGGTAGGCAAGACTGTCTGCCCTTAGGTATTTCCTGATATCCTCCACGCTATGTGTTGCTGCAATCAATTCCTTTCTGGTAGGTGTATCTATACCATAGAAACAGGGATAAGAGGTAGGAGGAGAACCTATACGCATGTGTACCTCCTTTGCCCCTGCATCTCTAACCATCCTTACTATCTTCCGGCTTGTAGTCCCTCTGACTATGGAATCATCCACTATGATTACCCTCTTTCCTTTGATTACCTTCTTAACTGGATTAAGTTTTAGTTTTACACCAAAGTGACGGATGGCCTGGGATGGCTCTATAAATGTCCTTCCGACATAGTGACTCCTGATCAGCCCCATTTCAAAAGGTATTCCAGAATGCTCTGAATATCCCAGAGCTGTTGGTAGACCAGAATCAGGCACAGGGATAACCATATCCACTTCAACAGGTGATTCCTGAGACAGTATTGCACCGAACCTTTTTCTCACAAAATTTACATTCTCACCATATATATTGCTATCAGGACGTGAAAAATATACAAATTCAAAGATACAGTTGGCAGGTTTCTTGGGAGGAAATGGTTCAAAAGAGTAAATTCCATTATCGTTTATCACAACTATTTCCCCGGGTCGGATATCCCTGACAAACTCTGCTTCTATAAGGTCAAAGGCACATGTTTCTGAGGCAAGGACATAAGAATCTTGCAATTTTCCGAGAGATAGTGGCCTGAAACCATAAGGGTCCCTGACCCCAATCAATTCATTTTCTGACATCAATAAAAGGGAATAGGCCCCCTTTATCCTTGTCAGGGCATCTGCAATCCTATCAACTAATCTGATCTCCTTAGAATGGGCAATCAGATGGACTATTACTTCGCTATCCATAGTAGAGCGAAAGATAGTTCCATGTGTCTCAAGCTCACTCCTAACTGTTAATGCATTGACTATATTTCCGTTGTGTGCCAGGGCAAGAGACCCCATAGAGTAGTCGATAACAAACGGTTGGGCATTTTTCAACAGGCTTGAGCCAGTGGTGGAGTAACGATTGTGTCCGACAGCCATTTTCCCAGGTAATTTTTTTAATATTTTATCCGAGAAGACATCGGCAACTAATCCCATCGAAATCTCTGCGTAAAGGTCCGTACTATCTGATGAGACAATACCACAACTCTCCTGACCTCTATGCTGAAGGGCATGGAGTCCAAGGTAGGCTATGTTTGCTGCTTCCGGGTGATTATATATTCCGAATAACCCGCATTCCTCATGAAATTTATCAAACATATGTAATGCCTAAAGTGATCTAAAGTGCCTAAAGTGAACTAAAGTTATGGATTATAAAGAATTTTTGTAAGCGTTCACGGTTTGAAATTGGAAATTGGAAATTGGAAATTTGTAATCCTCTAATTCGCAAACTCTTTTCATTTTTTTCTAATTTCCAATTTCAAATTTCAAATTTCAAACCGTGAACGCTTACGAATTTTCCAATAACTTTAGCTCACTTTAGTTCACTCATATTTCCCCATGCCTCTGCTATTGTATCAATTTCCAATTCTATTATAGCATCTTCATTAATATTTATGGTCAATTTATTATTACCGACCTTGCCGAGTAGCTTAAGTGGACATCCCTTATTATCGGCAATCCTTTGTAATTCCGAAAAATCGTTCTCATCAAGTGAAACGATAATCCTGGACTGAGATTCACCAAAGAAAAGGGCATCCTGTCTAATGGGGCTATCAAGATGTATAGTTGCTCCAAATATTCTTTCTTTATTTGAGATACAGCATTCTGCTAATGTAACTCCCAATCCTCCCTCTGAACAATCATGGGCAGATCTTAGAATCCCTGCACGAATCGCCTCCAGACAGGTATCATGAACCCTTTTTTCCTTCTTGAGATCGATATTAGGTGGAATACCCTTCTCGAGATTGTGGATCACCTTTAGATACTCACTACCCCCAATCTCCTCTTCTGTTTCACCTATAAGTGCTATAATATCTCCCTCGTTTTTGAACCACTGAGTACAATGAAGGGAATAGTCCTCTATAATACCGACCATTGCTATCGTAGGTGTGGGATAGATAGCAACCCCCTGGGTCTCATTATAGAAACTGACATTACCGCTGACCACAGGAGTATTCAGGATACGGCATGCCTCACTGATTCCTTTTATAGATTGTTCAAACTGCCACATGATCTCTGGATTCTCTGGATTTCCAAAGTTTAAGCAGTCTGTGATCGCCAGTGGTTTGGCACCAGAGCATACAAGGTTCCGTGCACACTCAGCAACCGCTATCATACTTCCGGTATAAGGATCTAGGTAACAGTATCTGCTGTTACAGTCAACTGTCATGGCAACGGCCTTTCTGGTACCTTTGATCCTGATAACAGCCGCATCTGACCCAGGAAGGACAATAGTGTTCACCCTTACCATATGATCGTACTGTTGATATACCCACTCCTTACTGGCGATATTAGGGGAATTGAGAAGCTTGAGGAGTATATCGCTGTATTCTTTAGGTTCCTTTATATCATCGAGCCTGAATTCTCTGAGTCCATCTAAATATTGAGGTATAGTGGAAGGGCGAGAGTATAGTGGGGCATCATTGGCTAATTGTTTTGCAGGGAGTTCTGCAACTACACTCCCATTATCCTTTACCCTTATTATGCCATCAGTAGTGACCTCCCCAACAACAACAACCTCTAGATCCCACTTCTTGAATATCCTCTCAAGCTCCTCTTCACATCCTTTTTTAACAACAAGGAGCATCCGCTCCTGTGACTCAGAAAGCATCACCTCATACGGTGTCATCCCTTCCTCACGTCTTGGAATCAAGGAGATATCCAGTTCTATTCCTGTGCCTGCACGGCTTGCCATCTCAGATGTTGCACAGCTAAGTCCTGCCCCTCCCATATCCTGGATGCCTATTATATAGTCCTCCTTCATTGCCTCCAGACATGCCTCGAGGAGGAGCTTTTCAGTAAATGGATCTCCTACCTGAACAGTCGGCCGTTTCTCCTCTGATTTATCATCAAATTCCTCGGATGCCATGGTTACCCCATGTATCCCATCCCTTCCTGTCTTTGAACCGACATAGATCACAGGATTAGCAGGTCCGGATGCAGATCCCTTGAATATCTTATCAATCTTTACTATTCCAAGAGTGAAGGCATTTACAAGTATATTCCCATTATAGCAATCATTGAAATATATCTCTCCTCCTACTGTGGGAACGCCCATACAGTTACCGTAGCCAGCAATACCACTCACAACCCCTTCTATAAGGTACCCTGTCTTTGGATGATCTGCTGAGCCGAATCGAAGTGAGTTTAAAGATGCAATAGGACGCGCACCCATAGTGAATATATCTCGCAGGATACCCCCTACACCTGTGCCTGCGCCCTGATATGGTTCGATAAATGAAGGATGGTTATGACTCTCTATCTTAAAGACTACTGCCAGTCCCTCTCCGATATCTACTACCCCTGCATTTTCTCCAGGCCCATGAATGACTTGTGGTCCATCTACAGGGAGTTTTTTTAGATGTACCTTAGAGCACTTATAACTACAGTGCTCACTCCACATCACAGAGAATATGCCTAACTCTGTATAATTAGGCTCCCTTCCCATAATACTTAGTATCTTTTGGTATTCATCCTCAGATAAACCATGATATGCTATCAATTCTGAGGTTATTTTAGGTTCCATTTTTTTGAAAGTCTCCTGCTATTTTCCTTCCTCTTTTAATTCTTAAAGTAACCTATTCATTGCCCTTATGTCAATAAAAATTGTTAAGGACTCACTCAAAGATAACTTCACATTCTTCGCGCCCAGATTTGGGTCATCTTTGATCGATCCTCACTCTCAAAATCCTCGATATAGCGCTACTATTACTGCGGTTTTGCTCCCTCAGATCGACCAAATCTGACCCAAATCTGGGCGCGAAGAATGTGAAGTTATCTTTGAGTGAGTCCTAACTTTGCTTGAGCCTTGAATTGTTCTAATCTGTATGTTAGCATAAAATAGTTTATAGGGTTAGGAGGGAAGGTAACAGTAAACTGATAACTGTGAACGGTTACTAATTTAAGAAGGAGGGACATATCAATCCCCAGAAGAATTTTAAAATCGAAAATCGAAAATCGAAAATCGAAAATTGCAAACTGGTAATATTTGATCTGGATGGGACACTTATCGATTCCAAGCTAGATATTGCAAACGCTGTAAATGAGACCTTTAAAAAGTTCTCTGTCCCAGAGCTTAAAAATGAGTATATATACCGTTATGTCGGTAATGGTGTCCAACCCCTGATCAGGAAGTTTCTGGAGTCAGCAGAAGAGAGTGATGTCACTATGGCCTTCACTATATTTCGTTCCTATTACAAAGAGCACCTGCTTGACAATACTGAACTCTATCCCGGGGTAAGGGAGGTACTGAATGAGCTGGCATGGCTCAGGAAGGCACTGATATCTAATAAAAGCGAACAGTTTGTGAAAAAGATACTTAAAGGACTTAAAATAGATAGCTATTTTGATATTGCCATTGGTGGTGATAGCCTCCCTAATAAAAAGCCGCATCCTGATTCTGTCAATCTGGTGATAGAGAAGATAAAGGTGGATAAAGAGGATACCCTCTTTGTTGGAGACAGCTCTGTCGATATTGAGACAGGAAAGAGGGCAGGGGTATGGACATGTGGGGTCAGTTATGGATACGGGGATCAAAGGGAGTTAGTCAAATCCGGGGCAGACTGGATTATCGAGGAATTCTCTGAATTAAAAGGATTGATAAAGAGGAGGTAGAGAGGGTTGCTTATGATAAAAAGACGTTTTTTCCCATCTGGATGTAAAAAAAATGTAACTATTCAGCGAATTTTAAAAAAATTAAAATAAACCCTGCTAATACTAACTCGGCAATTTTAACCCAAATAATCCAAATGAAACCGTCATAATGCTTGGAATCAGCACCATAGGAGGTGTATTCTAACGATTTCAATTG
>CAJVYE010000039.1 GCA_913009285.1 uncultured Nitrospirota bacterium
GCCTTAAGGATCGCAAAGATCTGATCCTGTTTGCGCATGCGGGAGATGTTGCTCAGTTTAAGTTCAGAGGCATGCTCGACCAGGTCGGTAGGCGTCATGCGTTTAATTTCAGAGAGGTGTATAGATGCGGGTTGATTCATAGCTGAGAATGTATGGCAGATCGGAAGAGCACACGTCTGAACTCCAGTCACATTCCTTTATCTCGTATGCCGTCTTCTGCTTGAAAAAAAAAACTTCTTCTTTTTTTTCTTTTCATTGCTATTAATTGTTTGTAAAGCGTTCTTTCTGCTTTAGAAGCATTTCCTCTTAAAGCTCCGGGCTTTTTTTTAATCAATCTTTTTGCAACATTTATTTTTCCTGCTTGAGATATTCTAACCATTTCAAATCACTTCATTAAACTTAATGAAAAAATAATGCTTTTGTTTTTATTTAAACTTTTCCTTTCATTTTCCTTTTTTTCAGGCCTTGAAAGGTCAACATATCTAACGGTAGGGTCTCCATAGAGCATATAGCTGGCCCATATAACAGTATCCTCCCCATACCTTTCAATTATGCCTAGCCTGGCCTTCCTGACCGCCTCACCAACCATGGCACCATCCATCAATTCCTTGTAGAAATCGAGGGCAAAGTAGAGGCTTGGCTCATCCTGAACATCCCAGAAGGTCCCAATATAATGCTGGACACCAGCTAAAAGAAAGGCATTGGCCAGACCATAGATCTCGGTTTCATAATCCCCTCCTACCCTCCACATATCTGTATGGCCTGACTTGCAGGCATTGGAGAATATCAATGAAGGGAGGGGTTTAGCCCCTATCATATTAATGATATCCAGGGCCTTTAATCTCCCATCTTCCATAAGGAAGCCGCTATTGGATGGGTTTTTTATGTCATAATCAGCATGTCCGGCATAGTGTACAACATCAAAATCCCGAAGGGCTCCTTTTACAAATTTGACATCTACAAGGCTAGTTCGCAGGTGAACCTCAACTATTTTATTGTTATTATCCAGCTTATCCCTCAACCTTACACCTTCATTATAAGATGCCTCTAAATCACCTTTGGGGTCCGCAATGATCAGCATTTTTATAGGTTTTTCTATTTTCCTGACCGCTGGTTCCGAGATCCTCTGGCTTGTACTGACCACCCTTCCCATATTAAACCTCTGGCACAGAAAGCTATTACCATCAAATAGGAGTTCCCATGGTATCTGCACCAAACGGTCATCAACGCTAACAATCAGGTGCCTGGTGTTTGTGGTGGCCAATTTCTCCTTTACCAGGTTTGTTAAAAGGCTATCATAGAGGAACTGTCCTGCAGTTTGTAATTCTTTGAGTGTCTTCTTGTCTATTTTTCCATGATGGTTTGTGCGGTTTAAGAGATCAACCACTGCGGCACACATCTTTCTTATTTCATCGTCGCAGATATCTTGAAATTCATAGTGCCTAATTGTCTTCTCGTCTTCAGAGGATTTTTCATAGGCGCTGATCTTTATCTTTCCATTATCTCTGGCCATTTCCAGAGAGAAGACTTTTTTTGGCTTAGGGCTTGCGCAAAAATAACTTGGCATTTTCGCATCCCGTCTTCGGGCCATATTTGACTGATCTTCCATCACAAAATCCTCGATATAGCGCTGCTATTACTGCGGTTTTGCTCCCTCAGATCGGCCAAATCTGACCCAAATCTGGGCGCGAAAAATGTGAAGTTATTTTTGCGCAAGCCCTTAGATTTCAGCATAATCGTTACTCTTTTATGTTTAATGATATCTGGCCAATTTTTTTATCCGGCATGGTTATCTTTATAACATATTCTCCAAACCTGAGACCTTCAAAATGGACCTCTCCATTTTCAGCGACATAAGATGCTATTTCTCGACGGGGATTAAATAGACTTATCCTCAATCCTTCCAAAGGCAAACCAGACTTTACTCCTTTCGTCATGATCTTTATGTTCACATTGGCTTCGCCAACTCTTTCAACCTCTACCTTAGATTCTACATCAGGGAATTTCTTGCTTAATGTAACAAGATTAGTCGACAGGATCTTTTTCTCTCCCCTGATAGGCACAGGAATAGCCCCATAAGATATTGACAGGTTCCCAGGGTTTCTAATTATTTCAATTGTCTCCTTTGCAAATCTGAGTACAACGTCAAATAGACCCACTGTGGCATCTTTTTCTTTTTCAGGGAGAAGATCTATTGCCCTCTCTATCCATCCCATGGGGACATCAGGGACTGCCTCATGCGCCTCATTCTCCTTCACTTTTTTATGTAAAAGAATAAGTTCAAGGCAATTGTTGCACTTAAGGAGGTGTTTTTCTATTCTCTCCTTATCAGTTTCTTTCAGCACACCATCGATGTAATAGGAAAGGGTTTTATCCCCTGGACAATCCTCCCTTTTGGTGCTTGTATCAGGTTTCCTAATCTTATTCCATATATGTTTAATCTTTTTATCTATCTCATCCATTTTTTTACCCGAAAATCCCCCCTAACCCCCCTTTTCCAAAGGGGGGATTAGATTTTCATCTCCCTTTGGGCCGACTCGTCGGCATGAATGTTTCACCTTTTTTTCTATATAGGTTTCTCCTAATTTAATAGACGTAGCTACTCTGAATTTCTTGCAATAAATTCCATTTTTTTTAATATCTTTTTTATCTTTTCCTTTATCCTGTTTTTTTTACTATATACTGTGTTGATCGAAATACTCATTATATTGGCTATTTCTTCTGGAGAGAGTTCTTTTTCATAGTGAAGTTTCACAAAAAGCTTATCTGACGAAGGAAGGGCATCTATTGCCTCTTTAATAGCGCTCTCGGTTTCTTTCGACTCTATCTGTTCTTCAAATGATGCTTGGTTGTTTGGTAATGTGTCTATGAATGGACGCCTTTTATTACTATCATCATTCATTGAGATGTGCTTCCTTTGACTTCTGAGGAAATCTATGGTGTATCTAATTGAGATTAACCGGATCCAACTTGAGAGAGTACACCCATGTCTTGCCTCAAATTGCCTCAATTTTTTGTAATTATTCTCTATAAAGGAAAGGAATATATTATTGAAGATATCCTCCACATCTTCTTGCGGTAGATAATTAGTATGAGATTTTAAGGTCTTGGTTATTGAATAGTAGACTAGCTTTGAGTAGCGCTTTACAAAAATGTCCCACGCCTCTCGGTTCCCTCTTGTGCATTCTGCTAGCAACTTGAAATCATCGGATGGTTTAGACATGATGGTATCAAATTATTTATTCTATTACAGAAATTGCTTTTTAAATCTGTAGGAACATTAACACATAAATCAGGACGATTGCAATAATATTTCAATAAATTAAAGAAATTTTGATATGTTAAGTCTAGTTGTAGATTATAGAATCTGTGGGACACTTTTCAGTGCAGATCCTATCCCCAATGAAGCCGTTCGAATAGTCAATGACAGCAAGGTTGTCTTCTATACGTATATTATCCGGACATGGTTTTACACAGAGTCTGCAGGCGATGCATGCCTTTTTACATATCTTCCTTGCTATTTTACCAGGATCATGGTTCTTACAGTAGACATGAACCATTACTTCAGGTGGGTGCAGCTCTATCAGGTTTCTCGGACATGCCTCAACGCATTTTCCACATCCTGTACAGTTATCCTCATCTACCACTGGTAATCCATTACGGTTCATATAGATGGCATCGAACTTACATGTCTTCACACAGTTGCTATAGCCCAGACATCCCCATTCGCATATCTTTTCTCCCCCGCTAATCGTGGAGGCAGATTTGCAATCTACAATTCCATAATATGCTGCCTTCTTTTCGGTCTCTTTTAGTCCGCCTTGACAAAAAATTTTTGCTACCTTTCTCTGGAATCCCTCTATCTCAACGCACATTATACGGGCAATCTCCTGAGCTGTTTTTGCCCCACCTACAGGACAGCCGTTTATACTTACCTCATTCTCTATCACCCCCTCTGCAAAGTTAAAACATCCTGGCATTCCACAAGCACCACAGTTGGCTGATGGGAGTGCCTCTCTGATCATGGCTAGCCGTGGATCCTCTTCTACCTTCAGCTTTTTACTGGCTAATGCCAAAAAAGAGGCAAGCAAAAAACCGAGTCCACCCATACTGGCCAAACCGAGTATAAATATGTTTTCCATATGTAACCTTTAAATTATTATTGTATCCGTTCACTTTTATAGGTTTACAGTTTACAGTTTTTTCATTTTCCTTTTACTTTCTGTTTTCATTAACTGTAAACCGTGAACGGTTACAAATTATTTTTCTATTTGTTCATTCTTTATGAAGTGACAGTGTTTGCGCTGTCATTTGCCGTCACTCCGAAGAATTCCATCCTCTTCTTTAAATCGAAAATCGACATTCGAAAATCGAAAATAGAACATCATGCTGTGATCAATCCGGCAAATCCCATGAAGGATAATGCCAAAAGACCTGCTGTAATTAGTGTAATCCCTGCCCCCTGAAGTGGAAGCGGGACATCGGCCATATCAAGCTCCTCACGTATACCCGCCATTATTACTATGGCCAGGGTAAACCCCAGTCCTGCTCCAAGTCCAAAGACAACTGTACCTATAAAGCTGTAATCCCTCAATACAGCGAAGAGTGCAAGTCCGAGCACTGCGCAGTTGGTAGTAATCAGCGGAAGAAATATACCGAGTGTTCGGTACAGAAAAGGATTCACCTTTCTTATAAACATCTCTACCAATTGTACCAGCGATGCGATTACTATTATAAAGGAGACATATTCAAGAAAAGGTAAGTTGAACTTTATAAGTATAAAGTGGTTTATCAACCAGGTTATAATAGCAGTCATGGTCATAACAAATGTTGTAGCTATCCCGAGACTAAATGCATGATCTACTCTCTTTGAGACCCCGATAAATGGGCATATGCCAAGAAAATATGTCAGTACAAAGTTATTTACTATTGCTGCCGCGATAAAAATCACCAAGATATCCATTTATTTATCCTTCCTTCTTCTTTTTCTCTTTCTTCTCAGGCTTGGCCTTTGCTGCCTCCAATTCCTCTGGTGTAAGGTACATAGATTCTGCTGTAACGAGCTTCTCCTGCAGCTTATATCCTATACTACATCCGAAGCAGACTCCTTTACCGGTCTTCTTTATAGTGAATGCATTAATTATTCCTATCATTATCCCTAGCGTTATAAACGCCCCGGCAGGAAGTAGCATAACAATCCACGGTTCAAACCATTCACCGAATATAGATATATTAAATATACTTCCATTCCCCAATATTTCCCGCACTATACCGAGGGATACCAATGCCAAGGTAAAACCTATTCCAATCCCTGATGCATCGGCAACAGAAAGGGATATAGGATTTTTAGAGGAGAAGGCCTCAGCACGACCAAGTATTACACAGTTAACTACTATCAATGGCACATAAGGACCTAATTGCTTACTGATAGGGGGGAAGAACGCCTTAAGGAAATAATCTGCTATAGTAACAAATGTTGCTATTATTACGATAAAGGTAGCGAGTCTCACCTGACTTGGCACAATCTTTCTGACTAAAGAGACCATAACGCTAGAACAAGTCAGAACAAATGTAGTAGCTAATCCCATGGCAAGACCGTTTACAGCAGAGTTGGTAACTGCCAGGGTAGGACACATCCCGAGGAGCATCCTGAATATCGGGTTCTCCTCCCACAATCCCTTTACAAATTCATAATACAAGGATCTATTTGTGTCTTCAGCCATTTTTTTTCTCCCTTAGGTATAGAAACCAAAAACCAAAGATAAAAAATTAAAAATACATATAAAAATGTAAAAATTTTCTTTTGTTGACATTACCTGAATCTACAGATTCATCTCTTGCACTCATCTTTTAATTTTAATCTGTCATTTTTCGTTATAATTTTTTATTTTACATTTTTAATTCTATTTTTAAATCAAAGTCGCTCAACTTTTTTTACGAAAAAACCTAATTTAACTTAAACGTCTCAGTTATCTCCTTTATTTGTCGATTTAGAATCTTTACAACAGCCTTTGACGAAATAGTGGCAGCAGTAATAGCCTGGATCTCATTTGGTTTCTCAGGTTTTTTATTCTTTACATATGTTATCTCTGGACTTATACTCAGTCCCTTGAACTGGCTTTGGAACTTATCCTTAGCAATCTTGGCTCCAAGTCCTGGCGTCTCTATCTGATCGAGTACTAACATCCCGGTTAGCTTTTCAAACTGGTTATCTATTCCTACCATCATCGATATTTTCCCCTGAAATCCATTTCCTTTTGCCTCGAATGCAATACCCACAGGGTTACCTGTCTCATCAATCCCCTGATACACCTTCAACTCGTTCTTTTCAAGCGTCTTGTAATTTTTTGCATCTGGGAGTACGACAAATATAGCCCTTTTGAGCTCTTCTAACCTGTGCCTTTCAATCCTAGGGAAGGCAGCCTTATAGACCCCTGACAAGGCACCGCCTGAAATGACACCTACTGATGTAAGGACTAATAACATCCTGATTACTGTTTTATTCATTTCCTCCCCAGTATCCTCGGTTTGGTATATCTATTAATAAGAGGGGTTATCGCATTCATCAATAAGATGGAGTACATGACCCCCTCTGGTAATCCCCCGAATAATCTTATGATAATAGTAAGGATGCCTATACCTATTCCAAATATCCAATACCCCTTGTATGTAATTGGAGATGTTACCATATCGGTCGCCATAAAAAACGCACCAATAACCATACCACCTGCTAATATATGAAAGAGTGGATCTGGATATTTAGAGGGATCTATGATCCAGAATGTCCCACCCAATATCACAACCGATGTAAAGATACCGGCTGGTATCCGCCATTGTATATATCCCTTGTATAATAAGAAGGCTGCCCCCAACAGGAGTGCAATTGCAGAAGTCTCACCAAGTGACCCTCCTATATTTCCTATCAGCATCTTCTCAAGTGATTCAAATTTCATATCGAATTTCATCATGGCTAAAGGGGTTGCTATAGTAATCGCATCGACTTCCTGTGATAACCAAGTTAAAGGTCTCTCCCATGTGGTGATAAGTACTGGAAATGCAGCCTGTAGAAATGCCCTTCCTATAAGTGCAGGATTAAATATGTTGTACCCAAGCCCACCAAATATGTGTTTACCGAGTGCTATGGCTACAATAGCACCTAGTGCAGCGGCTGGATATGGGAATCCAGGAGGGAGTGTCAATGCCAGTAATATCCCTGCGATGGCAGCACTCCCATCAGTTATTGTTACATCCTTTTTTCTTATCTTCTGGAATATATACTCAGTCAGGATAGATACGACTGTGCAGGTAACTATTAACCATAATGACTTTAAGCCAAATATAAATATACTTGATATAATTGCAGGAATCAGGGCGATAATAACACTGTACATTATCTTTGGTACGCTCTCTTCCGAACGTATATGAGGCGATGCTGAGATTATAAATTGCATATCTCCCATTTTCTATTTCTTTACTCCTTTACCCTTTTTCATCTCCAGTATCTTTGCCTTTCCGAGCCTTATCAACTGGACAAGGTGGAGTTTGGATGGACATACATATACACATGAACCACACTCAATGCAGTCTAATATCCCGTATTCTTCAGCTTTATCTAACATATCATGCTCGGTATAAGAGGCAAGGCGTGTGGGGAGGAGAAACATGGGACATGAATTTACACAATTTCCACATCCAATACAGGGTACAGTCTTTTCTAACTTAAGTTCATCATCCACAAGCACAACGATCCCAGATGTCCCCTTTACCACAGGGATCTGAAGGGTAGACTGTGCAATACCCATCATTGGCCCCCCCATAAGGACCTTTCTGGCACCGTCTTTGAGCCCCCCACACTCTTCGATCACCTCACTAAATAGTGTGCCAATCTTTACGAGGAGATTCTTGGGCCTTTTGATCCCTAAACCCGTCACTGTTACAACCCTCTCTATAAGTGGCTTAGATCTCTGTATGGCATCGGCGATTGCTATAGTCGTACCCACATTTTGTACTACCACACCCACATCCATCGGGAGTCCCCCTGCAGGGACTTCCCG
>CAJVYE010000040.1 GCA_913009285.1 uncultured Nitrospirota bacterium
GTACAATGGGAAGATGGGAAGGGTGCATGTACGAGTGAGGCAGTGAGGAAAGTGAGACGGGGGAAACATAGAGCAGAAGACTGCATACGATGTAAAGGAGTGTGAATGGAGTTAAGACGTGTGTGTTTTTTTTTTTAATGATACGGCGACCACCGAGATCTACACTCTTTCCCTACACGACGCTCTTCCGATCTGGAATGATTTGGGTTTCACTCCCCATCGTATCAAATCCTAGTCTTATCAATCCATCCCTCATGTGTCTCACATTTCTCCACAACCTTGTCCTCATATCATGGCCATTTTCAATAATATCCAGTGCAGCTAAGTCAGATGCCAAAACAGAGGGAGGGAGAGCGGTTGTATAGATGAAGCTACGGCACTTATTTATTAAGAAATCTATCAGTCTCTTTTCCCCTGCAATATATGCCCCAAATCCTCCAAGGGCCTTTCCCAATGTCCCCATTTGGATATCAATCCTCTCTTCCATGCCAAAGTATTCTGCTGTTCCTCTCCCATTTTCTCCTAATACACCTGTGGCATGGGCATCATCTAGCATCAGGATAGCTGAATATTTTTTTGCCAGTTTCATTATCTCAGGTAGTGGAGCTATATCCCCATCCATACTGAAGATTCCATCTGTGACGATCAACCTTCTGCGATAACCTGAAGAATTACCCAGAGCCCTTTCTAAGGCATGCATGTCCTTATGGGAGTATCTCTTTGTGTCGGCCCGACTTATCAGAGAGCCATCTATTATACTCGCATGATTCAATCTATCGCTTATGACTATATCCCCTTTGCTGCACAAGGCTGCAATGACCCCTATGTTTGCTGTATAGCCGGAATTAAAGATGAGAGCTGCCTCTGTCCTTTTAAATTCAGCAATTCTCTTCTCCAGCTTATCATGGAGCTCCATATTTCCTGATATAAGACGGGATGCCCCGGCACCACAACCGTATCTCTTTATAGCATCAATTGTCCTCTCTTTCAGTTTGGGGTGGGATGTTAGTCCAAGGTAGTTGTTAGATGATAAGAGTATTACCTCTTTTCCATTTATTCTTACCCTTGATGACTGTTCCCCTTCTAATAATCTTAACTTCCTGAAAAGACCTTTTTCCTTTAGCTTCTCTAGCTCCTCTTTGATTAAATTCATAATGTAGGCATTTTCATTTTAGCCGCAGATGAACGCAGATTATCAAGATCAAAAAAATATATAAAAAATAAATGTAAGCGTTCACAGAACACTGAAATTGGAAATTAGGTAATAGTTCAGCCATAATTTTAATCCTTAAAAAGCATATAATACGTTACCACGGATATTCCGTGTCTTTCCGTGGTGAATTATTACGATAACACAAATTTCCAATTTCCAATTTCAAATTTCAAATTTCAAATTTCAGTGTTCTGTGAACGCTTACCAAATACCAAAATGTTCTGGTCATTGTAATTCTATAGCTATCTCTTTTTACGCTGTCTAGGCTTAGCAATAAGTCTATCCGATATCTTCTTTTTACGTGTCTTATGTCCCTTGGTAGGCACTCCCCAGGGAGTAACAGGATGTCTTCCCCCTGAACTTTTCCCCTCACCACCACCATGTGGATGATCTACCGGATTCATAGCCACCCCTCTCACTATCGGTCTGCGTCCCAACCACCTTGATTTCCCTGCTTTACCTACTGATATAATTTCATGTTCAGGATTACCTACCTGACCGATCGTTGCCTTACATACTGCTGGAATCAATCGCACTTCACCAGAAGTCAATTTCACATGTACATAATCCCCCTCCTTTGCCATCAGCTGTGCAGAAGAACCAGCACTTCTAACTAATTGACCACCCTTTCCTTTCCTTATCTCTAAATTATGAATCATCATCCCCAAAGGGATATTTTTCAAAGGGAGTGCATTGCCTGGTTTAATCTCAGCATTTGGCCCAGAAAGAATAGTATCCCCTACTTTCAAATCTAGTGCTGCTATAATATACTTCTTTTCACCATCAGCATAGTTTAAGAGTGCAATCCTGGCAGACCTATTGGGATCATACTCTATAGAGGCTACCTTAGCAGGAATATCATCCTTATTCCTTTTAAAATCTATAATCCTGTATCTCCTTTTATGTCCACCACCTCTATGCCAGCTAGTAATCCTACCATGATTATTTCTCCCACCAGTCTTCTTCACTGGCCTCAGAAGACTCTTCTCCGGCTCTTTCTTAGTAATATCCTCAAAAGTAGAAACTACCTGAAATCTACGTCCAGGAGAAGTAGGGTTATATTTCCTCATTGATTTCATTCTCTGTTAATCTCCATAACTTATTGATACGTATCAATTCCAACAAGATAATTAGTATATGCTTAGGCTAAGCTTGATCTTTACCTCGACCTCAACCTTAACCTCTTTTCGTAAATTCGCAACTCGCAACTTACAATTCTACACCCCTTCAAATATCTCTATCCTATCTCCCTCCTTCAGGGTAACTATAGCCTTTTTCCAATCAGATCTTCTTCCCACATTCCGTCCTAATCTCTTTTCCTTTCCCTTCATCCTTAATGTATTCACTCTCAAAACTGTGACATTAAATATCGTCTCTACAGCCTTTTGAATCTCATTTTTATTAGCTTTAATAGCCACTTTGAAGGTGACTTTATTATCTGTACCTATCAAATTGTTACTCTTCTCAGTAACGAGGGGTCGTTTAATTATATCATATATATCCTTCATACCGAAAGTGTCTCCTCTATGCTATGTAAAGTTACTTCGGTACAGATCACCGTATTACAGAGAATAAGATCATATACATTAAGACCAGCGAGTTTTAAAACATTAACATATGGTATATTTCTGACTGATAATTCTAGATTACGATTCTCTTCTGATAAAATAAATAGAACCCTTCCTGTGGCCTTAAGATTCCTCAAAATGGAAACCATCTCCTTTGTCTTGGGCTCCTCAAGTTCAATCTTATCCACTATCAGAAAACCACCTTCCTTAACCTTCTGTGTCAAGGCTGATTTTAAAGCAGCACTTCTCACCTTTTTAGGGACATTGTAATTATAGGACTTAGGAGTCGGGCCAAAGATAACACCTCCACCCCTCCACAGGGGAGACCGAATAGATCCAGCTCTTGCTCTACCTGTGCCCTTCTGCCTCCACGGTTTTATGCCTCCTCCCCTAACCATCGCTCGATTCTTTGTGGAAGATGTGCCCCTGCGTCTATTTGCCATTTGCATTACTACAACCTGATGGATAAGATGCTCTTTTACCTTGACATCAAATATCTCCTCTTTCAAGTCGGTCTTACCTACCACATTCATATTTAAATCTAATATGTCTAATGACGACACGTTATTACCCTCTTAAACAGTCTTCTTTCCTATGATTAATAACCTTCCATTACATCCGGGGGTTGAACCTTTCACCAATAAGATATTCTTTTCCTTTATCACCCGAACTACCTCAAAATTCCGTAATGTTACCCTCTCATTTCCCATCCTTCCTGCCATCTTCTTACCTTTAAAGACCCTCCCAGGATAGGAATGCATACCTATAGAGCCTCCGTGTCTAAAACACTCATGGCTACCACGTGATGCGGGTGCTCCTGAAAAACCATGCCTCTTTATCACCCCTGCAAAACCCTTTCCTTTTGATCTCCCTGAAATACTCACAATATCGCCAGTATTAAATATATCAGCACCTATTGATTGTCCAATCTTGAACTCCTCTATATTATCATCATCGCAACGAATCTCTTTGAGACATTTTGTAGGTTTTACCTTGGCCTTATCAAAACACCCCTTTATAGGTTTTTTCACCTTCTTTTTTGTCTCAATAAAACCTAATTGAACAGCATTATAACCATCCCTTTTTCTCGTCTTTTTCATTACAACTGAACACGGACCAGCCTCTATCACAGTCACTGGAATCAAAATTCCTTCTTTAGAAAAAATCTGTGTCATCCCTATCTTTCTTCCTATCAATCCAGTCATCATTCTTTCAATCCACCAATAACTTTTTAGCCAATAGCCAAGGCGTCTCGCCTCGGATGTCAGGCAGGATGCCTGACCTATTTTAAAATTATAGTTTTATCTCTACATCAACCCCTGCTGATAGATCTAATTTCATAAGTGCATCTACTGTCTGAGGAGTCGGATCTAGTATGTCTAATATCCTTTTATAGGTCCTGATCTCAAACTGCTCACGAGATTTCTTGTCCACATGAGGCGACCGTAGAACAGTCCACTTATTCTTAACAGTAGGCAATGGAATAGGTCCAGCTACTCTTGCCCCTGTCCTCTTTGCAGTATCAACTATCTCACTAACGGACTGATCTAATATCCTATGGTCATATGCCTTTAATCGTATCCTGATCTTCTGATCTGTCATTTTAAAACCTATCTATAAATTAAATGTGTTGCGTGTTTCGGGTTAATATCAAACTCTTAAACTCGCAACCCGTAACTCCTCACCCAATCAACCTACTCTATAATCTCACTTATTACACCTGCACCAACAGTCCTGCCACCCTCTCTGATAGCAAACCTCAACTCCTTCTCCATCGCTATAGAGTTAATCAACTTCACCGTTATACTTACATTGTCACCAGGCATCACCATCTCCACTCCCTCTGGTAACTCTACTACTCCTGTCACATCGGTTGTCCTAAAATAAAACTGAGGACGATATCCATTGAAAAATGGCGTGTGCCTACCTCCTTCATCTTTTGTCAATACATATGCCTCTGCCTTAAACACCGTATGCGGAGTAATGCTACCAGGCTTTGCTAATACCTGACCTCGCTCTATATCCTCTCGCTTCGTACCCCTCAATAACGCACCTATATTATCTCCAGCCTCACCCTGATCCAAAATCTTGCGAAACATCTCCACTCCTGTTACCACTGTCTTCTGCGTCTCTTTTATACCTACTATCTCCATCTCCTCTCCTGTCTTCACTACCCCTCTCTCTATCCTACCCGTCGCTACCGTCCCCCTGCCTGATATGCTGAATATATCCTCTATCGGCATCAAAAACGGCTTGTCTCTATCACGCTCAGGAGTCGGTACATACTCATCCACCGCATTCATCAATTCATATATAACCTTACAATTCTCACAGTCTTCCTTCCCACAACCACACTCCAATGCCTTTAACGCCGACCCTTTCACTATAGGAATATCATCACCAGGAAATTCATATTTGCTTAACAACTCACTCACCTCTAACTCCACTAACTCTATCAACTCCTCATCATCTACCATATCTGTCTTGTTCAAAAATACTACTATGCAGGGTACCCCTACCTGTCTCGCTAACAGAATATGCTCTCGCGTCTGAGGCATTGGACCATCCGCAGCGCTTACCACCAGTATAGCTCCATCCATCTGCGCTGCTCCAGTAATCATATTCTTCACATAATCAGCATGTCCAGGACAGTCAACATGCGCATAATGGCGTTTTTCTGTCTCATATTCAACGTGCGCTATCGCTATTGTAATCCCACGCTCCTTCTCCTCTGGCGCCCTGTCTATCTCATCAAATTTAACATATGAGGCTAATCCCTTCTTCGATAATACCTCTGTTATTGCAGATGTCAATGTCGTCTTACCATGATCCACATGCCCTATCGTACCTACATTTATATGTGGCTTTGTACGCTGAAATTTCTCCTTAGCCATTTATTGTTCCTCCAATTTACTTTTATATATTTTCACCTGAAAATACCCTTTAACCCATCAGGTGAAAGGTGTAAGGTAAAGGGTGAAAGGTCTTTTATTTGTATTCTTTTCCCTTTCACCTTTCACCTATTACCTTACACCTTCTTATACAGCTACACTTTTTACATCTCCAACTACCATCGAGATTATCTCTTCTGATATCGTATGGGGTACCTCTTCATATCTAACAAACTGCATTGTATAAGTGGCACGCCCCTGAGTCAAAGATCGAAGATCGGTAGCATATCCAAACATTTCAGATAGAGGAACACTTGCTCTTACCACATTTGCGCCAGCCCTCTCACCTATATCACTAATCCTTCCCCGTCGCGAATTCAGGTTCCCAATAACATCACCCATATACTCCGCTGGCACAACTGCCTCTACCTCCATAATAGGTTCTATTATTATAGGATCTGCCTTTTGACACGCATTCTTAAACGCCATTGAAGCTGCAATCTTAAATGCCAATTCAGAAGAATCAACTTCATGATAGGAACCATGTATTAATGTTACCGTTACATCAATAACCGGATATCCTGCCACAACCCCATTTTCCATCGCCTCCAGAACACCATTCTTTACAGCCGATATATATTCATTTGGAATAACGCCTCCAACTATTTTATTTATAAATTCAAATCCTCCTTCTCTCTCTTTAGGGGCTACAGTTAGTACAACATGACCATACTGCCCTCTCCCACCTGATTGGCGTATAAATTTCCCTTCAGCTTTTACTTCCTTTTTAATTGCCTCTCTATATGCAACCTGTGGTTTAGAGACATTGGCAACAATACCAAATTCCCTCCGAATTCTATCCACAAGTATCTCCAGATGCAATTCCCCCATACCGGAGATTATTGTCTGACCGGTTTCCTCATTGAGCTTAACCCTGAAAGTAGGATCCTCCTGTGACAACTTATTCAGACTCTCACCAAGTTTGTCCTGTTCTGCCTTGGTCCTAGACTCAACTGCCACAGATATCACAGGATTGGGAAAATCCATAGATTCCAAGATAATCGGATCATCCTTCATACAGAGAGTATCGCCTGTAATGGTCTTCTTTAATCCTATTACTGCAACAATATCACCAGCCATGACTTCATTAATTTCCTCTCTCTTATTGGCGTGCATCTTTAAAAGTCGTCCTATCCGCTCCCTGCAATCTTTGGTCGAATTGTATACATAAGAACCCTTCTTAAGAATCCCGGAATAGACCCTGAGAAATGCAAGTTGCCCCACAAATGGATCTGTCATTACCTTAAAAGTCAATGAAGAAAATGGACTCCCATCTTTAGCAGTTCTTTCTTCCTCTTTCTTTGTAACAGGATTAATACCTCTCATTGGAGGTATATCCATTGGCGAAGGTAAGTATTTGACAACCGCATCTAATAAGAGCTGGACCCCCTTATTTTTAAATGCTGTTCCACAGAGGACAGGAACGAATTTTATATTTAAGGTCCCTTTTCTTAACCCTTTCTCGATCTCCTCTTCTGTCAACTCTTCCCCTTTTAAATATTTTTCCATAATCGATTCATCTTCATCTGAAATCGCCTCTAATATATTCTCTCGATACCTTTCAGCATCGGCCAAAAACTCTTCTGGAATATCCTCTACACTGAAATCATTACCTAAAGTATCACCTTTATATACTATTGCCTTCATCTTTATAAGATCAATAACACCTGTAAAATTTTCCTCCGCACCTATAGGAATTTGGATCGGAAGTGGATTTGCAGCAAGTTTTTCTCTCATCTGATCAATGCAACTAAAAAAATTAGCTCCCATCCTGTCCATCTTATTAATAAACGCTATCCTGGGAACACTATACTTCTCTGCTTGCCTCCACACTGTCTCTGATTGAGGCTCTACCCCCCCCACTGCGCAGAAAACACCTATTGCGCCATCTAAGACCCGTAGTGAACGTTCAACCTCTGCTGTAAAATCGACATGCCCTGGTGTATCTATGATATTGATCTTGTGATCTTTCCAAAAACATGTAATTGCAGCAGAAGTTATAGTTATACCTCTCTCTCTTTCTTGCTCCATCCAATCTGTGGTTGTTGTACCATCATGTACCTCGCCTAACTTGTGGGTCTTGCCAGTATAAAAAAGGATTCTTTCCGTAGTAGTAGTCTTACCTGCATCTATATGGGCTATTATCCCTATGTTTCTTAATTTTTCTAATGATATACTCTCTGACACAATAAACCTCTTTAAAATTTTAGTTCTTCTGACTTTTATGTGAATAAGCACAGATATTTGAGTAGGAAGTAAGCAGTAGGCACTAAGCACTAAATCCTAAGTTCAAAACAATATTTGGATTTCTCCATATA
>CAJVYE010000041.1 GCA_913009285.1 uncultured Nitrospirota bacterium
CCTCTGTTAATTGCTGCTTGTGTTTTCTTGGTGGAATAGAAAGTGATATTGATTTTCTTCCCAGGGTTTTGTTATAAAAAAAGTCTATCCCTGACATGGCTACATTGCATGTACTCCACGCTACCTTCTTCTCTTCCAATAAATAAATCAAATATTTTCTAATCTGTGTATTGAATATCTGATCGGGTGATTTATTATAAAATCTTGCTAATCCTTCCACCGCACCGAGATATGCGCTCTGGGTTTTTGGGGCAAGTCTCCTGAGTTTCATCTCCTCAATCATTTTAGCCCTTAACTCTTTCATAATACCTCCTCCTTCTATAAAAAAAGTTAGATTTTAAACGAACGTTCCCCTTGAACGTCCTTCAAGAGGTATTGTATATGATGATCAATTATGGGAGATAGTTTGCTTATTTAGGGTGATATGAATTATTGAAAATGATGTACTTAATAGGAAAGTGAAAAAAATTACCGCGAAGCGGTTTAGTTCAACATATAATAGGTGAATTTCGAACATATTGTGTTAGGTGAAATTCTACCTATTGCAATATGATAGAAATCTGCCTATTACAATAGGTAGAAATTCCACCTAATTCTTCTTGACACTAGGTATTAATTTTTTTACTATATCTCATTGTGTTCGTTAATGTCAATAAATATCCCATTTTATGAGGTGTGAGTTATGAGCATGAATGCAAGCTTCTGGCGGGAGTACCAGGCGATTTTGGTTAAACAAAAGGTTGCGCTTAAAGCCCATGAATGGTATTTGCGGTGGGCAAAGGCTTTTGAGAAGGCACTGTGCCGAATAAACCCTTAAACGAGCGTACAATAGAAGATGTTCAGACATATATAGATCTGTTGGTTAAACGAAACAAATACCAGGATTGGCAATTGCAGCAAGCAAATAATGCACTACGCCTTCTTTATGGAGAATGTTTTTCGCTTCCATGGGCGAAACCATGGCCAGTGGTTGTAAACAATAAAATGTCTGAAAGGGCCTTGTTAAATGAAAAAAGGAGTAAAAGAAATGGTGCATGTGAGTTTAAGGATGAGGAGTGTTATATATCCTCTTCAATAAAAGGATAGTCTTCTCCCGGTTTGAAAAATTTTTCTTCCCTCCAGCTCCAATTAGCCGGTATTTCCATTATCTCTAGCTCAAGTTCACTTGGGTGTGGTTTTAAGCTGTGAACCACGCCGAATGTTTCTTGTGAAAAGCCTAAGCGTTCTTTTGCATCTAATGGAATCATGTCAAAATGATCTTTGGGTATGAGAAAATCTGTATCCCAAAAGTATAAATGAGATGTGTTTTTTGTGGAGGTAAGGGCGAACCCTAAGGGTTCTTCCGTCTCTCTCGTTTTTGTCCTGCGCGTTCCAGTACAGATATTATTATAACGATTATTATTGCCTGGAGTAAAAGTAAGAGGGCATCGATTGTTCTGGCATTTCTTAAGACAATCGCGGTAACACCCAGACAAATGCACATAAAATAGATAAATAGCACGCTTAGTTTTTTATTTAAAAATAGCGCCTCCAACCTATGATGTAAATGGTCTTTCCCTACATAATCTATCCACTCTTTAATATTGGTTACCTTTTTTGTATAGATCCTCATGATTGTAATATGTACCATATCAAATATCAATATCCAGAAGATAAGAAGTGGGGTAATCAGGGATACAAAGATATTGTTATCTGCCCACTCACCCATGATGGCCAGACAGGCAAGAGTAAAACCTAAAAATGTGCTCCCTGCATCCCCCAGAAAGATGGTTGCAGGTTTATTCAATTTAAAGTTGTAAGGTAAAAATCCAATACAGGTCCCTACAATTGCAATGGATATCCACCCAACAAAGGGGTGATTGGTCTGAAAGGCCACGATTCCCAGGAAAAAGGCAATAATCAAACTGATCCCTGTAGATAGACCATCCATTCCATCAAAGAAGTTCATTGCATTGGTTATCCCTATTATCCATATAATCGTGATAAGGCTATTAACTGTAAGAGTAAATACGTTTTTGGGGAAGATCGTCAGGCCTATACCTGCGTAGATTACAATGAGTGTTGCTGTTAATTGAGCAAGGAGCTTCCAGATAGCAGGAACGACTTTTATATCATCTATTAAACCGATACACATTATTATGCTTGACCCTAATAAGATCGCTATCAATTCTTTTGTAAATATAAAGTTTGTTAAGATGGCCACAACAAAGGCCAGATATATAGCAACCCCGCCTAAGAGCGGTGTTGGGGAAGGATGGATTTTTCTCTCTTCCGGATAATCGACAATCTCATCCCTCAGGGCTATGTACCTCATTATCCGGGTAAGTATTACAGATAGGGAAAACGAAAAGAGAAGGATATATAGCCACCTTAATCCCCTCTCATAAAAGGATAATTTTACAGTTGGTATTACCAGGGCTACTAGTAATAGTAATATTACTGCATAAACTATTTGGCCTGTTTTTACCCGAAGATAACCCGTCGCTCTAATCCTCCTGAGATTAAATGAAAAACCACAAAGACACAAAGGGCACAAAGAAGTTAATTCTCTTTGTGCCCTTTGTGTCTTTGTGGTTTTTCATTTTTACTAAAGACATCTCTTACAACATCTATTGTCATCTTTATTTCATCATCAGAAAGGGCAGGGTATATCGGTATGGATATGGCCTTATTCCATGCATCATCTGTGCCGGGAAATCCATCAAGTTTAAGATAATTGTGTAGTGGTAGATATACAGGACGCTGACAGGAGACATCGTTGCCCTCTAATAATCTAAAATATTTGTCGGAGTTATCCCTTGTTTTTATCACAAAGCGATAAAATATATGTCTTCGATCTGAATACCATCCTGGCAAGGTAATTGGAATATCTTTAAAGGATTGTGTATATCTATCCGCAATATCTGTTCTCCTATCGAGGAAGAGGGGGAGTTTATTCAACTGGCTTATCCCCAGAGCAGCCTGGATATCTGTCATTTTATAGTTAAAACCGGGTAAATAGATATCTTTTTTGTCGTACTCCCTTAAATCCCTTACCTTCTCAAGCACCCTCTTTGAATCGGATAATATCATTCCTCCCTCACCTGTTGTTATTACCTTGGTTGCATAGAAGGAATAGATTGAAAGGTAGCCAAATCCGCCAATCCGTCTCTCATTATAGGTTGCCCCTATGGCCTGGGCACAATCTTCGATCACCGGTATCCCCAGTGTAACAATATCTTCAATATCTGCTGGCAGACCAAACATATGAGGTACTATTACGGCCTTTGTCCTCTTTGTTACCTTCCTCTTAAGGTCGTTGAGATCTATATTAAATGTGTCAGGGTCTATATCTACCAGTAGTGGTGTTGCATTAACATAGTTTATGGCATTAAGGATCGCTGTGCAGGTATAGGAGGGGATAGCAACCTCATCATCATCTCTGATATTCAATGATAAGAGGGCAAGATGAAGGGCTGAAGTACCTGAATTGGTTGCTACCGCACCTTTTAGACCTATAAATTCTGTCATCATCTCTTCGAACCTTAAGACCTCATCGCCCTGGGAGATCTGGCCCGATCTAATAACATTTGAGAGGTTAAATATCTCTTCTTCATCCAACATAGGTCTTGAATGAGGTATCATAATTTTCCCCTGAAAATCCCCCTCACCCTAGCCCTCTCCCCTAGGGGGAGAGGGGACTAATTGATTCCCTCTCCCAACCGCAGTGCCGCAACGCTGCAACACCGCAGCACCTCTTGTCATCCCTCTTTGTGCTGACTGGTCGGAATGGATGTTTTCTAAATATTGATAAACAATCTTAATGACACAAACCCCTCAGCATGCTTTACCCTTCCCTGGATCCCCCTGAAGATTGCTGAAGAACGAACAATATCAAGGATATTTAAATCCTTTATATTTGTCTTATCCATCTGAGATGCATGCGCTTTCAGGCAGGTGATCTTTTTCTCTAATACCTTATCTATATCTATAAATACATTGGGTATAATATTCTGTGTGGTGGGAACCTCGTAAAATAGTACATTCCGAATATACCTTGTTGCTGAGATCGCCCCTTTAGCAAGGATTCGATGGTCTTGATGGGTATCATCGAAATAATTAACAAATATGAAATCAGGGTTAACCTGATTTAGTATATCCTCTATGGCTATAATCAGATCCTTGTCCAGTCGTATGTTGGTATCAGAATATCTTCCCCAAAAGACCTTCTCCACCCCTAATATCTCTGCAGATTTCATCTGCTCCATCTCTCTTACCTTTGCTGGCCCTCCAAGATCTCCTTTTGTCATAATCAGTACATATATATCATGTCCCTGGTTTTTGTATTTTATCAACGCCCCTCCACAACCGATTTCTATATCATCCGGGTGTGCCCCAATAGCGAGAATATTCATCTGCTGTTCTCCTTTCTAATTATATCCATGCTCTCTTCACCATGGTTAAAAAGGAGATCGATGATTGACATATATGGTATAAAGTCTCCAAATAGTTGATTGTATGGAGGAAGTTTAAAATCTTGAAATATCACCTTGATCCCCTCTTCATGGAATCGATCCATGTTCATATAGTTTTGACCACCCTGACCGGAAAGATAGGTATCCCCTTCTATCAATTTGCATATATCGATCAGCCTCTCAGTTGGCTCCTTGCTTAATTGGAGTGAAGAGGATAATATAATCTCCCTTTTTAGTCCTAATACATTAATCAGGTAATAGATTATTCTAAGATTTAAATCTGCCAGATAGTCCCATTCCCGATTATAAAGATCTTCAAAAAAGGTAATATAATCTTTAAAGAATCTTGTCTTTGAATAATTTGTAATGAGTGCATTGAGATGTTTCCTCTTCCAGTCAGTCTTATTGTTAATCCTTATCTTCCTTATCTCTTCAGGAAAGTTATGCAGGATAGGCACGGTTATCCACTGCCATCCCTGTGAGGTCTTTATACGATTCCTGTTCTGCCATTCATTTTTTTTAAACTGTACGTCATCCAGTATAACGAATATATCTGATTGATCTATCTTGTCAAAATATCCAGGCCAGGGAAGATATTGAGGTTGATGAACTGTAATAATCATTGGCGGTTACCTATTTATAAATTTTATAAATATAGGATTAGAGATAATATATCCCAAGGTCTTCCCTTTTATGTTCAACCGATAATATATCTTTTTACCCGGTTCATAGTAATCATCTTTAAATTCGACATTAAATGGGGTCTTTCCTGAAAAGCTCTTGATTAACCTTCCTGAACGGATGAGTTCTATATTAATCCTATCAATATCTCCGGAAGAGGATATCTTTATATTTACAATGGGACTACCCCTGCTTACAATTTCATCCCCGATCACACCTCTATTTTGGGTTACACGGTCAGACACAGAAAAATCATCAAGAGATAATCTCTCTTTACCGAACCGCCTTAGAGAATAGGTCTTACCGTTTTGTAAGGAATTAAGGATAGAGATATTATCCTTCTTCTTAACAAGGAATACAGTCAGTATATTATCTAACTCTTTACCACCCTCATCCTCTCCATGAAAATCGATGCCACTTATACCCCACACAGGCCTTTTTCTTTTGCCATAGCAATATTCAGTAAGCATCCTATCCCATTCCCTTCCGGGATCAGTGATATGAATTGTATCCTCATATACAGCCTCCATGCCGGTATAATTTGTTGTATTGAGAAGATCATTTACATAGACCGGGGTCTCCATACGTATAGGTCCATAACGTTCTGTATTCTTGTGTGACTCAGGATGTGCCCAGAAGGTCATACCACCATGTGATGCTACATAATCGATCAATTCCTGGTAAGGACCGGTCCCCTGATCCCCATGATACTGATCATATAATGAACTTTTAAATGGGTGATAATTAACTACTGCCAATAGACTTATACACAGTGTAAATATCCCAAAGACCCTGTAGCCGCCCTTCCAGCGTATTAAAAGTATTGATAATAATAGAGGGACAAAGAATGGGACCTCCCGCCATATCAATTTCTTAAGGTATCTATCTGTCATTTTATTATGTAAAATAGGAAGGTTTGTATAATCCTCTGGTTGTCTTAATCCTATTATAAGGATATGCTTTCTCCAATTATGTGAGGTAAGACCCTTTTTTAACGGGTTTCCTGTCCAATAATAAAATGGAGATGACTCAATTCCTGGTATTACTATAAGCTGTGGATATCTTTTATCAGTATCTTTAATCTCTTGAAGGTATTTTTCCACGCCGATATCGAGGACCGAGGGGTTTTGCTCCTTCCAACGAAATATATGCCTGAATGGTGAAGGTCCGTATTCCTTTGTTATCAGGTCATGATCGGTAATAATCAATACCTCAATCCCTTTATCTATAGCGATTTTTGCCAGTTCTTCTATTGAATGTATCCCTGAGCTAAAGTTTGAGTGGACATGGATAACGCCCTGTAACTGGATATAGTCATCTGCATAGACAGGTGTGGAATAGATAATAATATAGATGCTAAATAGGGCCAAAAGGATTTTCATAAAAGAACATACCCCCAAACAAGTTGCGGGTTGCGAGTTTAATCTAACCCGCAACTCGTAACTCGCAACTCGCAACTTGTTTTTAATATATATTCTCATCTCCCTTTTTTCACCTTTCACCTTTCACCTTTTTCCTGTATCCAATCATTATATAGCCTATCGATCTTCGCTACCATAGCCTTGTCGCTATAGAGAGATGCATGTACCTTTCCGCTCTTCCCCATCTTCTTTCTTTTATCTTTATCCTCTAACAGGGTAATGATAGCCTCGGCCAATCTTACCGATTCTTTTACAGGAATCAAGATTCCATCTTCTCCATCTCTGACTATATCCTGTACACCCCCAACCCTTGTGGCAACAACAGGTTTTTCCATTATCATTGCCTCAATAAATACCTTTCCCATCCCTTCATATAAAGAGGTAAGTACAAACAGGTCAATAATAGAGAGGATCTCTGGTACGTCCTCCCTCCACCCCAAAAAGAGAATCTTATCTATAACACCAAGGGACTCTGCCTGTTTTATTAGATTAAGTCTGAGAGGACCTTCACCTACAAATATAAATCTTACATCTGCAATCTTCTCTGATACTATTTTTATTGCATCTATCAGGTATTTATGACCCTTTATTGGAGTAAATCTCCCTATGGTTCCAACGACGTGATATCCATTAGTAATACCTAATGATCTCCTCTTGTTCTCTGTATCGATATTCAGATTAAAGAATCTTTCCATCTCTACCCCGCTGTGAATCGTTCTAAACTTTTCAGGTGGGGTGATCTTAAATTCTATATGTTCCTTTTTACACCTATCAGTTAAGGTGATAATCGTATCTGTAAAGATTGCGGTTATTCTTTCAATCAGGATAAAGATATATGTAACGAATCTTCCAAAATATCCGGTAAATGCATGTCCATGTGGTGTATGGATAATGATTGGTATCCCAGCAAAGATGGCAGCCCATCTCCCCAATATCCCTGCCTTGGAGGTGTGAGTATGTATAATGGTATATTTCTCTCTCTTTATCAATAAAAATATCTTCAAAAAGGCCTTGAAATCTTTAATAGGGCTGATAGATCTGATCAATTCTGGTATTAAGATTAATTTTACACCTGCTGATTTTGCCCTCTCCTGATCTATTCTATTTGCCCAGGCCTCAGACTCGCTCATTAATGATTCTGTAGATGGACCATACGCCATGGTTACATCATACCTTTCCTTGTCCAATCCTATGACTGTCAAAAGGGTATTCTCGGCTGACCCACCCTTATCAAATCTGGTTATTATGTGAAGTATCTTTATTTTTTTCACAATAAGAAGTTACTATTATAGATTTTCAGATAATAAATTACACAAGGATAGGAAGAGAAATCCATGGTAGCCGCAGGCTTTAGCCTGCGTAGATCGGAAGAGCACAGTCACATTCCTTTATCTCGT
>CAJVYE010000042.1 GCA_913009285.1 uncultured Nitrospirota bacterium
TTTTTTTTTTCAAGCAGAAGACGGCATACGAGATAAAGGAATGTGACTGGAGTTCAGACGTGTGCTCTTCCGATCTATACGTTACCACGGATTTACCCGGTGATATTCCGTGCCTTTCCGTGGTGAATTATTACGATAACACAAATTTCCAATTTCTAATTTCCAATTTCAAACCGTGAACGGTTACCTTTATCCTTTATCAATCTTCATCTTTGCCAGTATCACGGCACCAACTATTGAAGCTAAGAGTAATATTGATGTCACCTCAAAGGGGAGGAGAAAATCAGTAAAGAGTTTCTCCCCTACTATCTTGGTTGTCCCGAAATCCTCAGGAAGTGGGGTAGCAATAGGGAGTATAGATCCCCTGAATATATCTGTAATCTTAATAAGACTGTAGCCCACAAGAAGGATTCCAATAAATGATGCTAATAACTTTTTCCATGTCAGGGGCGGCCATCCCTCACCCCGGAGATTGAGGAGCATTATCACGAATATAAAGAGAACCATAATGGCCCCTGCATATACCAGGATCTGGATAGCTGCCATAAAATGTGCATTAAGAAGAACAAATATCCCAGCGAGACAAAACATTGTAAGTATCAGGTTCAGGGCTGACGCAAGAGGGTTTCTATGAATTACCATCATCACAGCAGTCACAACAGCCCCTGCTCCTAGTATATAAAAGGCTAATAGTTCCATCTGGCAAAGGCCTCCCTCACATATGCCTGTCTCGTTCTTAGATCCTTCTCAGGGATCAGGAGATCCTCTTTCTGGTAGAGCATCTTACTTCTATCGTAATCAGCGATCTCAATATCCTGGCTCATAAGGATCGCCTCCTTTGGACAGACCTCTTCACAGAACCCACAGACAATACACCTTGATTGATCAATAGTAAAGGTCTCTGGATATCTCTCCTTATCCAGTTCTGTCTCTGCAGGCTGTATAGATATACAAAATGCAGGACACATCCTCTCGCACAGCCCACAGGCAACACACTTTTCAACACCATCATCACCTATTACTAGTATTGGCCGGCCCCTGTAGGCATCCGGGTATTTCAGCTTCTCCTCAGGATAATAGACTGTAAATATCTTCCTCTTTTTACCAAATAATATGGCAGGAATAAACCCCACCAAATTTATAAAGAAATGACGTGAGGTAATGCTAATACCCCTCAGGATTTCAGGGATATAGATCCGTTCCCAAAACGTCATATTTACATTTCTCTTTACTTTTATTATATCGATTGCCATTATTTCACTCTTTCGAATTTAAATTAACTATTCAGCTATATTCATCCCTTTAGCAAAGGGGGGTGAGGGGGGATTTGAAGAACTTATAATTATAAAATCCCCCTTAATCCCCCTTTTCCAAAAGGGGAGACCCGAATAGTTACTTTTTAAATAACAATATAACAATCCCTGTCACAAATATATTCAATAGTGATAATGGGAGTAATATCTTCCATCCTAGCTTCATTATCTGATCATAGCGAAATCTGGGTAATGTCCACCGTATGGTCATCTGTAACCAGATAAAGAATATGACCTTTGTGAAAAAGACACCAATATGTATCAGCATAGTGATAACATTTGCCCATGTATCACCTAAAAAGCTGAAAAAAGAGATCAGGGTTGCTGCCGGGACAAATGGGATATTCCATCCTCCAAAGAAGAGGGTCGTTACTATTCCACTTATAGTAATGATCTCTATATACTCCGCCATATAGAACATTGCGAACTTCATACTACTATATTCCAAAAAGTATCCGGCTACAATCTCTGACTCTCCTTCTCCTACATCAAATGGAATCCTTTTATTCTCTGCTATAGCGGCTGCAAGGAACATAAAGAATCCAAGCGGCTGCAGGAATATACCCCATCTAAAGAAGCTCTCCTGTGCTGCACCTATCTCTGTGAGCTTGAGGGAGCCATAGACCATAAATACTCCTATAATGGTCAACCCCATGGCGACCTCATAAGAGATCATCTGGGCAGAGACCCTTAATGCCCCAATAAGGGACCAGTTATTATTGGATGACCATCCGGCTATGACAGCGCCATAGGTGGCAAGGGATGCAAAGGCAAATATGTAAAGGATCCCCACATCGAGATCTGCAATCACGAGGTTGATTTCTTTCCCGTTTATAATATATTCTCCGCCAAAGGGTATTACAGCAAATGCGATCAAGGCAGGGACAACAGCTATAAAAGGGGCAATAGTATGCATGATCTTGTTCGCCCCTTGTGGAATAAAGTCCTCCTTTACAAATAACCTCAGGCTATCAGCAATACAGTGAAAAAGACCTATAATGGTGAACCCGAATATATCTGCCCTGTTAGCCCCGATCCTGTCCTGAATAAGGGCGCCCTGTTTTCTCTCTACCCATGGTATTAACGGGGTAAAGACCCCCATAATAACAGTGAAAATAAATAGTATCTTTATAATATCAATTATTAAATCCATTTCTTAACCTATACTAATTCTTAACCTACACTAATTCCCTGATTTTCAATTTTCTTGTAATTGACATCTTTATATGCCGGGATCTCTTTAGCAATCTCATTCATTATCTCCTCTGGAGAATTGTATTCCATTACATATCCCATTGCCTTTGAGAGTCTGGATATTATCTTCCAATCAGGTAGAGAATCACCCGGGGGGTCAACGGCCTTCCTTATCCGCTGCACTATACCATTAATATTGGTAAATGTCCCGTCCTTTTCCGCGAATGTGGCTGATGGTAGTACCACATCTGCCTTCCTTGAGAGAGCAGAGACATGTGTATCTTGTACTACAAGAAAATCGAGATTCCCAAGCGAATCAAGTATCATTTCACCCTCTTCAAGTCCCATCAAATCACTCCCAATGATGTATAGTATCTTTATATCTCCAGTAGATATTCCTCTTATCATCTCAGATATGCTAAGCCCTCCATTGCGGGGCGAAAGAGTCATATCCTTCGCCCCCCTTGGATTGGCAGCCTTCTCTTCCTTTATAAGCATATCGTCCTTATATCCCTTTATTACAGTAAAGTCTATATTATTGGTCTCAAGAGCATCTCTCATAAATCTCTGGAATACAAAGCCCTCCTCGTTAGTAAAATGAGGGGAAGCGATCCCTCCAATGTGAGGACCATCAGGCTTACCATCTTTACCCTTAAATCCCTTTGCTATAATAGACAATGCCTCGTCCCACTTCACAGGGGTCTGTTTATCGCCAGATTTTACCAACGGTTGTGTGAGCCTGTCTTCAGAAAGGATATTCTTATAGCTCAGTCTGCCTCCATCACACATCCATGTGTCATTTACTTTATCGTTCTGTCTTGGTAGATAACGGTATATCTTATTATTATTCCTTACACATATCTTGATATTACATCCATTGCTGCATTCAGGACATATACTCTCTATCTCTGTCAAGAACCATACCCTTACCTTGAAGCGGAAGTCCTTACTGGTAAGTGCGCCTACAGGGCAGATATCAGTCGTACAAAGGGAGTACTTGTTATTTAACCCTCTCCCTGGATAGATATCTATATATGATCTGTCACCCCTGCTGAAGACAGCCACCTCACCTGTTTTACTTATTTCTCTACAGAATCTTACACATCTGCGACAGAGTATGCATCTATCCTCATCGAATACAATATGTTCTCCTATACTGAATCTCTTTTTTTTCTTCCTCTTCTCTTCCTTGAACCTGCTATGAGGCACACCATATTCAAAACAGTATTCCTGAAGCCTACACTCACCTGCCTGATCACAGATCGGACAATCCAGAGGGTGGTTAATCAATTGGAACTCCATGACCCCTGCCCTTGCCTTCATAACCTTTGGAGAGTGTGTATGAACCACCATATCATCTGCTACAGTGGTATTGCAGGCTATGGTCAGCTTCGGCATCTTCTCTACCTCTACCAGACACATCCTGCAACAGCCATCTATTGAGAGTTTCTCATAATAGCAAAAGTGAGGTATCTTAATACCATTTTCAAGAGCAGCCTTTAATATGGTAGTACCTTTATCAACTGTTATCGTTTTATTATCTATAGTAAATGTTGGCATCGTTAAGTTATTTTCAATTAAACCAAAAAACTATCCGTAAAAGGACATCTTTTCTGTTTTATGTGTTCCTCAAATTCATCCCTGAAATGCCTCAGAAGCCCCTGTACAGGCCACGCTGCTGCATCTGAGAGGGCACATATTGTATTTCCCTCCATATTAGAGGCTATATCGAGGAGTATATCCAGATCCTCTATCTCCCCTTCTCCTTTCTCGATCCTTGATATGATCTGGTGCATCCAGGCTGTTCCCTCACGACACTGTGTACACTGACCACAGGTCTCATGCCTGTAGAAATGGGAAAGCACACAACCGACACGGACCATGCATGTGGTATGATCCATGACAATAATGGCCCCGGTTCCTATGGAACTTCCAGCCTGCATAAGGGAGTCATAATCCATCTTTACATCAATCATACTATCAGTAAGTATCTTGGTAGAAGAACCCCCGGGGATCACTCCTTTTAGTTCATTATCATTCCTGATCCCACCGGCATGTTCATAAATGATCTCCTTTAGTGACACACCAAAAGGTAACTCGTACACCCCTGGTCTCTTAACATGTCCGCTTACTCCAAATAGGGTATTACCTGTGCTCTTTTCAGTACCTATCCCCTTAAACCAGTCAGCTCCCTTGTTTATAATGTGAGAGACATGAGAAAATGTCTCTACATTATTTATTGTAGTAGGATATCCCCATACACCATATCCAGCAGGAAATGGTGGTTTTTTTCGTGGTTGTCCCTTGTTTCCCTCTATCGACTCCATAAGGCCTGTCTCCTCACCGCAGATATAGGCACCCCCACCCCTATGGACATATATATCTATACTGAAATCTGTACCGAGTATATTCTTACCAAGATATCTATTTTCATATGCCTCATCAATTGCCTTTTGTAATATCTTTGCCTGTGATGCATACTCTCCACGGATGTAGATATATACTGTATTAACACCCATTGCATAGGCCCCAATAATCAGCCCCTCAATAAGCTGATGAGGGTCCCTCTCTATTATCTGTCTATCCTTGAATGTCCCTGGTTCTGACTCATCGGCATTACAGCAGATATACTTGGGCTTCCCATTATCCTTTGGCATGAAACTCCACTTAAGCCCTGCAGGGAATCCTGCCCCACCACGTCCCCTGAGGCCTGATTTCTTTACCTCTTCTATGATCTGTTCGGGGGTCATCTCCTTTAACGCCTTTTCGACCGCCTTGTAACCATCACCGCGATTCAGATATGCTTTAATAGTCTCTGAATTGGGGACATCAAAATTTTTTGTTAAATATTTTTCCATAATAGATAATATCCGTTGATAGTTATTAGTATTCAGTAGTATCTGTGGTTTGTTGTCAGTGGTCAGTTGTGTTTGTATCGATGTAACCGTTCACGGTTTGAAATTGGAAATTGGAAATTGGAAATTTGTGTTATCATATTTTTATGCTGTTAATAAACGCATTCAACTTTGGACCAAGTTTTTCAATTACTATTTGGTATTTTGA
This sequence comes from uncultured Nitrospirota bacterium, assembly GCA_913009285.1. Lineage (GTDB taxonomy): Bacteria > Nitrospinota > Nitrospinia > SZUA-224 > SZUA-224 > SZUA-224. Next base: position 5,571 of record CAJVYE010000042.1, read on the forward strand.
TGCATCTGACTCATGGAGTATACCGTCCATTTTTTCTAATTTCCAATTTCCAATTTCAGTGTTCTTTGAACGTTTACGTATCGATAGACAACTTACAACAAACAACTGACATCATTAAGCTAATGACATCAGTATCTTATCAATCTCTTCTTCAGTAAGATTTTCATAATAATCTTCATTTATCTGCATCATTGGGGCTGTACCGCAGCTCCCCAGACATTCAACCTCTGAGAGGGTAAATTTCTTATCCTCTGTAGTCTTCCCCACACCAAGCCCTAACCTTTTCTCAAGGTAATTGACAATGTGCCTGGACCCGAGGAGAGAACAGGAAAGATTTGTACATACCTGAATATGATATTTACCCACATCCCTGAGATTGAACATGGTATAAAAGGAGACCACTTCTTTGACCTCAATAGGAGTGATATCAAGGATTCCAGCTATCTCTTCAATTGTGTCCTTTGATATCCATCCTATCTCCTTCTGTGCGATATGAAGGGTTGATAGAATAGCAGCCCTCTTCTGTGAATATTTTTTTATAGTATCTTCAACTGATCTTCGTGCATCTTGTGAAAGCATTTTTTCCTCTTCTTTAAATCGAAAATCGACATTTGAAAATCGAAAATAACTTAAGTCTACCTATCAATTTCCCCACCAATAAGATTTATCATATCAAAGGTGGGGATAATATCTGCTATCATAGCTCCTTTCACCATCCTTGGCATTGCCTGGGTTATTGCAAAACATGGTGGTCTTACCCTGCATTTGACCGGTTTCCCGCCTCCATCACTCACAAGATAGAAACCGAGCTCTCCATTGGCGCCTTCTACAGCAAAATATACCTCTCCTTTTGGCGGCTTGATCCCCTCAGTGACTACCTTGAAATGATCTATTAACTCCTCCATCCTTGTATATACATAATCCTTGGAGGGCAATCTGACTCTCGGATCATCTATATTTATAGGCCCATCAGGGATTCTCTTTAATGCCTGCTCAACAATCCTCATACTCTGTATTATCTCCTCCATCCTGACAAGATACCTATCAAAATTGTCACCCTTCTCCCCCACAGGGACCATCCAGTCCAATTGATCATAGATAAGGTAGGGATTGGCCTTTCTTACATCATAAGCTACACCACAGGCTCGGAGGCATGGACCTGTAAACCCGTAGGCAATGGCTTCTTCTGCAGATATAACCCCTACATCCCTCATCCGGTCCAGGAATATCCTGTTCTTTGTCAGGAGTTTATCAACATCCTTATAGAGATTCCTGCTTTTAGTAAATACCACCTTAACCATTTCTTTGAAATTGGGGGGAAGATCCCTATATATCCCCCCTATCCTTATATAGTTTGACGTCAATCTTGCACCGCAGACACTCTCTAATAAATCCCATATCAGCTCACGGGCTTCAATAAAATAGAAGAAGACAGTCAATGCGCCCAATTCTGCGGCAGCAGCTCCAATGTTAGTGAAGTGATCTGCTAATCTTGCAAGCTCACTTGTTATAACCCGGATATATTTGCATCGTTCAGGGACATCGATCCCGAGAAGCTTTTCGACCGCCATTGCATAAGCCACATTATTGATTATTGCAGAGTTATAATTTAGTCTGTCAGTATAAGGAAATACCTGACACCATGTTCCATTTTCACACATCTTCTCAAATCCACGATGCAGATAACCTATCTCCACATCACAGTTCACTATAGTCTCACCATCGAGTGTGAGGAGGAACTTTACAGTGCCGTGGGTCGCAGGATGAGACGGCCCCATATTAAGCACCATATGTTCAGTATGTAATCCTTCCTTCAGATCTGTCATGACCAATTTCCTCTGTAAATCCCCCCTTACCCCTCTTTTAAAAGGGGGGTAAGGGGGGATTTCTTAATTTTTAGGCCCTATAAGTGGCTGCCGTCCTTGAACAGGATAATCCTTTCTCAAAGGATGCCCCTTGAATTCCTTGTATAGTAGAATCCTCTTCAGGTTTGGATGTCCTTTAAAGGTTATACCGTACATATCATATGCCTCTCTCTCAAACCAATTTGCCCCTATCCAGAGAGATGTTATGGAATCTATAGAACAGTCAGATTCTGAAACCGGTACCTTTATCCTGACCCTGTGATTATGTTCGATTGAGTAAAAATGGTAAACAACCTCGAACCTCGGTTCCCGGCCCAGGTAATCAACTGCTGTAAGATCCATCATAAAATTGTAGTCAAGATCCTTATCCTCCTTCAGGAATCTACAAATCTCTACTATATCCTCTTTCCTGATTATTACTGTATCATCACCCCTGAATGAATGGGTCTCTATTATAGAATCAGGAAATTTATCTCTCAATCTACTTATAGTTAGCCTCC